>CAZZCL010000009.1:0-54808 GCA_964652295.1 uncultured Chthoniobacterales bacterium | reverse complement strand
CCTGCGCCCCTGGATCGAGGGAACGGGCGGCGGCGAGGCACCTCCGTTCGTCGTCACCCATCTCGATCCCAGCCCGAGTCGCCCCGAGGACACCGCGCGCATGATCGTGAGCGACGGCGGATGGAAATACTGCCGCTACTCCACCGGCGAACGGCCGGAGCAGCTGTTTGATCTCAACACGGATCCCGGTGAGACCCGCAATCTCATCGGCGTGGCCGATGCTCGTGAACAACATCGTCGCCTCGCTGGACTATTGGCCAAGTGGAGCGCTGAAGTGGACGACCCATTCCTGAATCATCTGCCCTCCACATGATACGATTGCGTCTGGGAAGTAGTGAACTCGCCATAGGCTCCAAATGGTGGCCTGGAAAGGAAGCTGAACCCAAGAGGAAACTCGAAAGGCATCACGACGTCCGGCGGGATAAGAAATGCCCAAAACACCCCCAACTACCCTCGATCAACGGCCGAAGCGAAAAGTTCCCGGCCCTTCTAGCTGGGATAGGGAAATCCGCACCCTTGGCGCAAAGGAAGATTTTACAGAGTGCCGCACAAATCGAAACAGAAAGTTTCTCCCATACCGATCTTAACCCATCCTGAAGCTCGCCGGAAGTCTTTGCCCCCAAGGCAAGTCCATCCCAGCGCGTCAACCCACCACTGCTCCCAGGAAAAGGGGGGAATCGACAGGATTCGGGCTGAATATGGTGAACATTAACCGTGAATGAACGAAGTGATAGTAAAGCCTGACTTTGCAATACATGGCACTTGTCTTAAAGACTAAACATTGCAAGCAGGCATTTTATTCAGGCTCGGAGATGACGCTTCTGCATTTCAGGCGCTCAGCATGGCCATGAGTCTACCCCGTGCTTCCTATCCTTGATAACGACATTTACAAAACTGAGATGCAACGAGTTTTTAGACCAGGTTGTTGTCAGTTGTTGGTCAGTGAAGAACGTTCGAATAGGTTGGGTGCCTGATAGTCGATGGCCGAGTGCTTGCGGCGAGTGTTGGAGTAGCCATTGATATACTCGAAGAGTGCGGTCCGGGCATCATCGAGAGATTCGAATGTGCCGTTCTGAAGCATCTCGCGCTTGAGTGTGGCGATAAACGATTCGGTCCAGACGTTATCGTAGGGGTTGGAGCGGCTCGACATGCTTTGGCGGATGGATCGGTTGCGCAACACGGACCGGAACGCTGCGCTGGAGTATTAGGTTCCGCGGTCGCTGTCGAAAATGAGCTCCGAGGAATGATCCCGACACGCGATAGCCTGATTGAGGGTATCGAGAGCGAGATCAGCACGCATATGTTCGGCGAGAGACCAGCCGAGGATCTTGCGGGAGCAAAGGTCCATGACAATCGCCAAGTAAAGCCATCCTGATTGTGCGGGAATAAATGTGATGTCCCCAGTCCACACTTGGTTGGCAGAGCGTGATCGGCAAGAAGGCTGGGATGCCTTTCCGTCACTGGTCATGGGGATGAAATGGCGAGGTGGGATGGCTCTCAGGCCACGTTCACGCATAAGACGGCGCACCCGGTGAGGAGCACACACAACATTGTGATCAGCCATCTCCCGCCAGATACGTCGATGCCCATAGCGCCGCCGGTGGCGCTTGAAAATGGTTTCGATGACGTGCCTCTTCTCTTGATCGGAGCGCCCACGAACCGAGGGCCTGGCCGAGTGGTAAAAGCTGCTGCGTGGCAGATCGAGAACCCGGCAGATGGTGCGCACGCTCTGGGATGTTTCAGTATGGGTGTCCATGATCATCGCCCGCTGCTGAGCTGGGGTTTGGTACCCAAGATAACGGCGGCCTTTTTTAAAATGTCGTTCTCTGCCCGCAAGTCGGCACACTCACGGCGGAGACGGCGCAACTGCGCAGCTGGATCTTCTCCCGGTGCCATGGGCGCTTCGACTCCTGCGTAATGCTCGCTTGAGCGGATCCACTTCTACAGAATCCCCGTTCCGATCCCGAGCTCTTCGGTAATCTCCGTTACCGGCTTGCCCAGCTTTACAAGCTCAACCGCCTGCGCCTTGAATTCCCGCGTATATCGCTTTCTGGTCATCATTTTCATTGTCGCTTATCCTCGTGTTTGATGGTCCAGAATATTCGCTCACCTCATGACGTGTGTTTTGACGGGGGGAGTTTGCGTATCGGAAAAACGTTTTGAAGGTGCCTTTTCCGAGTTTGTAGTCGCGGCCGACTCTACCGCTTTTTTTCAAAAACGTAGGGGAAACGAGGTTTGTTGCGGGCTTTGGCTGTGGTCACCCCTTCAAAACCCCCACTAAATACCGTGAAGCGCCTTCGGAACCAGGTTTGGGGCCATTTTGGGGTTGAAAAATAAAATGCTCGGGGGGGGACTTGAACCCCCACGCCTTACGGCATACGCCCCTCAAACGTACGTGTCTGCCATTTCACCACCCGAGCGCAAATTAAGAATAAGCACAGCATTTAACTGCGCAACCCCTTTCCTGTGGCGGCAAATGTCTATTCGGTTGCGGCGGCTTGCAACATGGCTCCTCCGTGGCAAGCTAGTGTGCGATGCAAGCGCCGGTCCCTTCAGCCAAACCAGCTCTCGTTCGCCACACATTCGTCAAGTCTGTCAGGAGATCAGCCATTTCAGCAGTTGCCATCGCCTCGATTGGTTTAAGCAGCTGCAGCGGCACATTCAAGACCTTGCGGGAACGCTCCGCTGAAGACTCACAGAATCGTGTCGAGGCCTGGGAACGCCGAAAGATGTCCCGGGAACAGAAGCGACTGCTTAAGGAACTGGAAAAGCAGCGCGAGGCCGCACGCGATGAGAACGAGGCGGAGGAGAAACGGCGAAGTGAAGAAATCCGGGAGGCAGATAGGGAATTTCTGGACCGTCAGATGGCAGAACAATCGGCAGACGACAGTCTGCTGCCGGGCGAGGACGCGCCGCCGCCGGATAACGGCGGGGAGCCTGCGGTCGACGTCGCAACGACGAACGACTTCCGAACCTTCCTGCGCATGATCCGCGATGCAGCCAAGAGGCGCGACGCGGAAGCTTTGGCTCCGTTGATGACACCGAATTTCGGTTACAATATGGAGCCGGTCATGGAAGGGCCGGGCGTGTTTGAATTCTGGGAAGAGAACAATGTCTGGGGGCAGCTTGAACTGGTCGTTGGGTTCGAGTTCATTGAACACGAAGGATTCATGGTTGCACCACCCCAATTTGCACGGGAGGGTAAATCCTACACGGGCTGGCGTGCCGGCATGGTGCGTACGCGCGACGGATGGCGTTTCGCGTATTTTGTGGGCCCGCGCGGCGATTGAATCGCTCTACCCCCAATGGATTGGAACCACGAATCCTGCCTGCCGGATTTTATCAACGGGGAGATTTGCCGACAAAATGATTTTCGTTTTCCGACTTGCGGTCAGGCTTTATCGAAAACCGCCGAACCGCTGATGTCGCTCAGGTCAAACTGAAATCCTGGATTGTTCTTTTCGCGAAGATTGGAGAGAACACTGGCGAGGCTTGCGGCAGTGCTGGCTGAGTAAAATCGCACCAGCCCAACGGTGGTCTGACTGCCGAAGACCGTGATCATGATTGTGTCTTCATCGACAGAGTTCATGAAAATATGGCTTCCATTACCCTGATGATAAAGCGCATTAAACTCGACCTCACCGATGCGTCGAGCGAGTTCTTTCGTCGCTGCGAAGGAGCCGGCTGCGAGGGCTGCGATCACGGTCACATCCATGACTTCGAGATCGCCGACCTGCGCAATGAGGTTGCCACCCTTATCAATGACCACAATCAGGTCCGATTCCGAGCGTTGGAGATAATCTGAAAGAATATTGTCGATGGTCGCGACATCTTCGACGGTGAGAGCAGGAATAGAGTCCATAAAATTTAAATGATCAGGCTGGAGAATGAACGGCTGGTGGCGTGGAGCGCGTGAGCGTGAGGGGAATGCGGTGACAAGGATAAATGAAATGCCAACAGCAGAATTGTACAGGACGGATGGAGCTGTCGGAAACTACGGGGACCAGAGCTGGGAGGGGGTTCTGAGGTTGGGTTCGGATTTTTGGGTGGCGAAGGCTCAGATTCAGGGCACTTCCCCAATCTGCCTTTTGCGCTCGCGCAATACTCAGGTATTACCCATACCGCGAAGCAGGCCGTTGTGGAAGCAAAAAAAACGCCGTCCTACGACGCCCCGGTCATTTTTCCCGTAGACGGCAGGATGCATGGAAACTCCCACATGGATTGCAGGCCGTATACGCAATCGTCCAGCGAGCGGCATGAGCCAATCTGAGAACCCGACGGCACCGCGCAGACGTCCCAAGCGCGCCCCAAACAGCCCGGATGCCATCGATGCCTTGGGGCAAGCAGGGTCGCACACGCACCAGCGCTCCGTGGAGGGGATCCACCCGGCCGGTTACGCGACAGACGCCGGAGCCGGAGTCTGGGCAGACCGCCCCGTATTGCTATCTTTGCTGAATTTGTGCAGCAGGAGCTGGGAAACCGCGTTGAGCGCCGCAAAGACGTTCTGACCCGTGGTGGAGATGACCTCGAAGTCCGGGACGCGTTTCTTACGATTGTTCAAAAGAAATTGTAAATAATTGACTGGGGCAATGTTGGGCAGATCGCGTTTGTTGTATTGAAGCACGTAGGGAATCTCATCAAGGAGAATGTTTTGCTTTGCGAGATTCTCCTCCATGTTGCGAAAGCTTTCGACGTTTTCCTCCATTTTTTCCCACTGGGAATCGGCTACGAAGACAATGCCGTCCACGCTGCGGAGAACAAGCTGGCGCGTTGCATTGTAAATGACTTGGCCCGGCACGGTGTACAGCTGAAACTTGGTTTTGAATCCCTTGATCACGACAGCATTGAGCGGGAGAAAGTCGAAGAAAAGCGTGCGATCTGCAGCTGTGGCCAGCGACACGAGATCCCCGCGGTTCGAGGGATCGATGCGGGAATGGATATACGCGAGATTCGTGGTTTTTCCGCAAAGCGCGGGACCGTAGTACACGATCTTAAATTGAATCTCTTTGCTGGCGTAATTGATGATCGACATGGCCTGGGTACCGAAACGGCATAAATGACTCGGCTTAAGTGTTCGGTTTTAGTCGGAGACGGAATCCGCTTCGGAAGACAACCGGGCAGACACAAATTGTCTGGCGGTCTGCGAAAGGACTGTGCGACCAGGAGCCCTGCGAACCTGCACGGAGGAAACCGCCATCCGGATTGTAGGAAATTGCAACATGAGGTCGGGTGAGAAAAAAAGATAAATGCCGGATTCCGGGACGCTTTTCAAGCAGCTTTCCCAGTACGTCTGTGAACTTGAGACAAGGAATCAGCGTGCGACTTGCGGCGCGCCTCCGGTTTCCGGTGAATACAATCGGCTGACCTCACGCACCACCATTGCAAGTTTTTCGCGGACACCCGGGAGAAAGCGCGTTTTGCTGTGGAGCAAAGCCATGCACACACCGCCGTGCATGAACAGACTCACCGGCCCCTTGTCAGTATGAAGCGTCACCGTATCGACTTCGCCAAGCTGAAGTTCGCGGCTGTAGTCTTCGATGCGCGACATAAATCGGGGAACGATCGCGCTGAAGGCATCCTGACTGAACGGTTCGGGGAGATTCCCGGCAAGAGGAAGACCGTCTGCAAACATCAATAAACATCCGGACAGGCCCGGAAGCCGACTCGTGTGTTTAACAATGTTTTTCGCATCCAGCGGTTCCTCTGTCATGAACAAGGCCTGAAGCTCGGATTGGATGGCAAACTGCTCTTCTTCGAGCGGATTCAGCGAAGGCGGCGCGAACACCGGAGTCTGGTGTAACGCAGGCGCATGTCTGGCCTGCCGTGGAATAATCGGTGCAGCAGGCTGGGCGGGCGGACGTTCCGGCTGCGAGCGAGCCGGGGTTGCAGCAGGTGGTTTAGCCCCCTGAGACGGAGGCGCGGGCTCACTCTTATGGCCAGACATAGGCGGCGAGGCAGCAGGCGCTGGAGTCTCAGGCCTTGCCAGAGCGTCTTTGACCGGCGGCCGCCCGGTTGGTGCTGCCTCCGAGCCTCTTAGCGCAGGCGGAGTCGGCGCATCTGACACGGTTACCGCCGACTGAGGCGCAGGACGAGCCTTCGAAGGCGTGCGCCCAGTGCTGGTGGAGATCCGTTGGGAGCCAAGCGCAGGTGAATGGGCTCGGACAGTTTCCGGCCGGGGCGGCGCTACAGGCTTCTGAGGCGGAGGCTCCGGAGCGCGAGCAGCGCTGCCAGGATCGGCAGCCCGCTCGCGGGCGGGCATGGCTAAGGTTTCCTTGAGCGCGACTGGCAGCGGCACGGATTCTGAGAGATCTTCTTTTTGAACGGGCTGCGGAGTGGCATCGACAGCCAGGGGCGCAGGTCTGGGTTTCGATGCGAGAGGTTCCGCTTTGCCAAACAGCGGACGCGCCGCAGGTTTCGTCGCATTCACATTTGAATGAGGCAACGGAGCGGGCGACGTCCCAACCGCTTTGCCAACGGGGACGTCCGCCGCCAAGGCCTGAGCGACAGACACGGGCTGCGGCCCTGCAACAACCGGCGGCGGCGGTGGCGCAACAGGAGCCGAGGGTTCAGGATTGGAAGTTTCGTCCCGGTGATCATTTTCGGCGAAACGCTGTTCGTCTTCGCGCATTTTGGTAAGAAACGGCGTTTCGTACTCCTCAGGCAGTTTCTCGACCACCTGGTCACGTCGCATGGAAAGGCTGTTCTCAGGCAGATTCTGAAACACCTCCTGCAAGGGCAGGGGCACGTCCATATCGGCATTGAGCAACTCCAGGGCGTGTTGATGGGCCGGGGCGGCGGCATCCAGCAGCGTTTGCCGAGGCACAGCAATGCGGCCCTCAGCAAGCTGATGTTCGATCAGGGAAAAGGGCAGTTCGACCCGCGAGTCTTCCGGGAGTTGCGGCGGATTGCCTTGAAGCATCGCTGCAGGCACGCCTCTGAGAATTGCGGCGATACTCAGGGAAATCGTTGAGATTTCGGATGCAACACCGCTTGGGTTTGTGGTCGGCTGACTTTTGGGCGGCGCAGAGAATGCCAGCGGTTTTGCAGGGGAAACCTGAGGACCCGCGGGGGGACTTATGCGCTTTTCCATCGGTGACTGAACACCTGGGCCTGCCAATGGCTGGGGTGCCTGGGGAGGATTGATGCCGCTCTGCCCCTCTTGAGAATCGGAGCCCGATACGCCGACTCCGGCGAGGATCGGAGGCGGTGCCGCAGGAGGAGGAGGACTTGGAACCGGCGCGGCAGGCCGTGGCACCGCGGCGGAAGGCGATCGGTCCGCGACGATGGTCTCCTTGATGCCCGGATCGGCCTGTAGCCTGAGCGGCGGGATCTGGATGCGCCCTGTGATTTTCTTTTGTTGCGGGGTACGCACCGGAGGGGGAGATGCCGGACCCGGCAAAGGTTTACCAAGAGCCTGTGGCCGGGGCGCTTGCGGGGGCTCTGCCACTCCAGGCGCGGATGGCGGTGGTGGCACGGAGGCACGCAGGGTAATCTTACCGCCCGCAAACGATGCACGAACAGTTGCAGGCGGGCGCCGACCTGCACCGGGCCCGGGCGATATCGGCGCAATGGCAGACGGCGTGGGAGGAGCGGGAACTGGGGGCGGACCGACAGCCGCAGGCTCAGCGCTTGCTGGCACGATGGGTGGCCGGGGGAGTTGTGTTGACGGGCGCAAAACTCCACCAGCTTGCTGCGGCTGTTTTGAGATCGGTTCCTGCGCTGCGTGCGCAACCGGTGCTGGCGGAGCGGGAAATGCGATCGGGGCAATCGAAGGTGGCGGAATCGGCGTGAACGTCGGCGGCGGTGGAATCGGCTCCGGTGCGGCGGGAAGCATGGTGGAAGGAGGCGGACTTGAAGAGGAAGCAACTGCCGGGCGAACCAAAGGGGCCGGGATGGGAACGGTGACCGGGGGTTGCAGCGCGCGCCGGGGGGCAGACGTGGGCGTCGCAGGGGAAGGCACGGCGACTGGGGGTGCAGGCACGAGGGGAGGCGACTGCACAGGCTGAACCGGACGCGGAGCCAACTCCGACCGATCAGGCGGGGCCTGGACATCGCTGGTACTCTTTGCCTTGGAGACCGCAACAGGCAGCGGCTTCGCGCCATCCTCGGCAGCCACGCGGGCGATGGGCGTGTCGATCGGGGCAAACTCTTCGGGTATCTCCTGGTCTGGCCGATTCTCGAATGTGCCGACCTGTTCGACAAGCTTGTGAAGAGGCAACGAAATGGGGACGGGCTCTTCATCTGCAATTGGCCCCCGGAAAATATCCGGGCAGAACTGATAAAGGGTCTGGAGCGAAACTGTCGCACGGCCTTTGGCAAGATCTGCAAAGATATCCCCCAGCCGGAACGCGATTCTGCGGTCGAGATGCGCATGGTAATCGCCGAGATAATCCGGCGGGATGCGGTCAACAAAGTCACTGATTGTCAGATAGATATCCTTGTCCGCAGCTTCAGGCGGAGCGGCGTAATCCTCCTCGACAGTCCGCACAAGCGGCGCGTCGAAGGACAAGGTGCCAAGGCCTGTGCCACCCATGCCACCCTCGCGCTCTCCAACGGGGCGGATCGTGTTTGGCGCAACCTTCTTCATGACACGCGAAGGGGGAACCGGCGCCGGGACGTCCATGGACTGCCCGTCTTCCCCTTCACCATCTTTCGATTTAAACCATTTGAATAGTCCCATAATTAGCTGTCCGAGCGGCTGCTTCGCTTAGGTATCTTCCGAGGTGACGCGCCACACCTCTTCGAGTGTAGTAACGCCCTCCATGGCCTTGTCAATGCCTGCTATGCGCAACGACTTCATACCTTCTGCGACTGCCTGATTTTTGAGAACGTTCGCCGAAGCGCGTTTGATGATCAGGCGCCGGATTGTTTCGCCGACCGGGAGGACTTCGAAAATGGCGGCACGGCCTGCATAACCCCGCTGCCCGCACCGTTCGCAACCGCGACCCCGATAGAACACGGCACCCGGGGGGGGCTCGACGCCGAGTTTGTCGAACATCTCGAGTTCGGGCACAAATTCTTCCCGGCAATTGGTGCACACGCGACGGACAAGTCGCTGGGCGCAGGTGAGCAGGACGGAACTGGCTATGAGAAACGGCTCGATTCCCATGTCGTCAAGCCGCGTGATTGCCCCCGCAGCATCGTTCGTGTGGAGCGTGCTAAGCACCTGGTGGCCGGTCAGCGCCGCCTTGACGGCGATATCCGCCGTTTCGTTATCGCGAATCTCACCAACCATCACAATGTCCGGATCCTGTCGCAGGATGGATCGCAGGGCGCTTGCAAAATCCAGACCGATCTCCGATTTCACGGCAACCTGATTGATTCCGCCAAGTTGATATTCCACCGGGTCTTCGACGGTGACGATATTGTACTCGGGACGATTAAGTTCCCGGAGCACTGTGTAAAGGGTTGTGGTTTTTCCGGAACCGGTTGGACCGGTGACGAGGATCATACCGTGCGGGGCATCCACCGCACGTTGGAACACGGCCCGCGTGCGCTCATCCATGGCGAGGCTGTCTATGCTTCCGGTAAGCGCGCCCTTGTCGAGAATTCGGATGACGACTTTTTCGCCGTACGTAGTCGGCAGCATCGAGACGCGAAGATCGATTTCTTTGCCACCGACACGAATCCGGAAGCGTCCGTCCTGAGGCAGCCTGCGCTCGGCAATATCAAGTCCCGCCAGGATCTTGATACGCGAGGTGATGGGCTGCTGGAGCGCCTTGGGCGGAGAACTGGCTTCCACAAGATCTCCGTCGACCCGATAGCGTAGACGAAATGCGCGTTCAAACGGTTCGAGGTGGACGTCGGAAGCCTTTTCCTTGACCGCCTGGCTGAGAATGAGATTCACGATACGGATGACGGGTGCTTCCGATCCGGCTCGCGTTGCTGCATCAAGATCCAGATCGTCCGCATCAATCCCGATGGCTTCAAACGGTTCTCCGGCCTCTTCCGCGGCGTCAAGCAGTGCCTGCTGCATGTCCGAGCTTGCGGTGTGCACCCCGGAAAGCGCATCGAGCACACCGCGCTCCGTACTGATCATTGCGATCACGTCCATCCGTGTGCGGTGACGGATATCGTCAATCGCCATGACGTTCATGGGGTCGACCATTGCCACAAACAGTTTCCCGCCAATGCGACTAACAGGAACAAGTTTCCGCGTCCGGGCGATGTCCCGCGGCACCAAATCCATGATCTCCTCAGGAATCCGGATGCGGGAAAGATTGACGGGCGGAACATTCAGACACCGCCCCATGGCAATGATCATGTCCTGTTCGGTCACATATTCCCTGTCAACAAGAAGCTTCAGCAGACGCCCACCCTGTGACCGCTGGAGCTCGAGAATTTCATCGAGCTGCGCGGGCGAAAGGATGCCATCTTCGATGAGCACATCGGCAATGCGCTCTCCGAAGCTTCTTGCTCCCTGGCGCTCGGGAGCTTCAATCTCGATGGGCTGAGTGGGGTCCATGGGGTTATGAAGCTGGCAAAGCTGCCGGCTCGATACGGAAGGCGTTGGAGAGTTGTTTCTGGATAGCGCCGGGTCGCGCAATAAACCACTGCACCCCATAATCCACGAGCCGCACAACCGCATCGCGTGCCGGCGCATCGAGCGGGTTGGCCAACGCAACCATAAGCGTCCGGCTGATGACATCGAATGGCAGGATCAACCTATGTAAACTCACCTCAGGGGGCAGCATGCGGATGGTGTCGCGATCAACGTCGTAATATTCCAGTGGCACGTAAGGCATTTGGGCGCGGGAAATCAGGTCGGCGATAAACGCTTCCGGTTCGAGAATCTCGGCCCGCGCCAGCTCTTCGACGAGTGAAACCGCCATCCGATCGTCAGCGAGATCTTTGTTGTGTGCCATCACGCGAGCAAGAATCGGTTTAATCGCCTCCAGAGAAGCCGCACCGCTCGCGGCGGCATGTCTGGCCAGCGCCTCGGTCCCATCGTCCATCGTACGGAGTTTATCCACCAGATCGGAAGCCTTGCGCTTCTGGCCTCCAACATCTGTGCGATCCCTTTCGGACGATTCGACGAGTCCTCCCTGCGCTCTTCCGCCGTAATCCAGCTCGATCATCGTCGGCTCGACCGACTGAGCCGTTTGGATGGGCGGAGAGCTGTCCGGCTCCTCCATCACGCTCAGTCTCCCATTGCCCAGACCGGCCTGACCGGGAGGCGCGAGATCCTCCATGACGCGTCCGTAATCCAACGGGGCCTGATCGGACTCCGCCGGGTGGTGGTCACTCTTCAAATCGGATGGATCGGTTGCCTCACCGATATTCATGGGAACCAAACGCAATGGTGGCACAGGCGCTTCTTCAGCTTCGGCAGCATCCGAATACCCAGCGTCCGCATCGTACCGTTCATGATGCGAAACCCCGTTGAGATCTGATGACGGACTGGCGACTTCAGTTACTTGCAGATGTTCCGGTGGGATCTGTTCGCGCAGAACGATTATGGCATCCTGAATTTCCCTGGAGTCCGGTTCCTGCGCCAGGATCTCTTCGCATTCCAACAATGCGGCCGAGAGTTGACCATGGGTATAATATGCCCGCACAAGCTGCTTAGAAATTTTGAGTGCATCGTCCCTGCGTCCAAGCTTTGCGTAAGCCTCCTTGAGAATTTCAAGGCTCTGAAAATCGTCCGGTTGCGTCTGTGCGATGACCTCGAACATTTCGATGGTCTGGTGCAGCTGAGCCAGCTCTTCGTTGGACAGTGGCGGTGTCATGAAGGGACGACTGGTTAAGCGTTCATCGAAATGATAAACAACTCGACTTGAAAAAAGGATCGGGGAAAAATTTTACGGAGACGGGCCTGCTCTGTGAACACCCGCAGCGCACTGGCAACCGCCGGGCAAGGGCTCTGGAAAATGTGGCGCAAATCAAAACCATTTGAAACGCTGGTGTGCCGGATAAAAGCGCGGACTAAATGTGGAATGGGGCAGGAAAAAATTCGGGAATAAGGTTTGGAGAAGGGGGAGTTAGGAAGGCGCTGAAAGCGAACACGAAACCGTCGGCCATTCCTGTCGCCGGGTTTGGTTCCAATAGAGGGCAGGCTGATGATGTGGTGATGTTAATTATTTACAGTAGCTAGTTTCGTGCCGATTGTCATGTTCGAAATTCGGTTATGCGCATTTTCAGTGCGCGACGTCTTTTTTCCAACAGATCCGGAGGCGTAGGCATGAAGATTGCTCCCCAAATATTTCGTACCAACCTCATTCGTGACGTTTTGCGGCGTGCAATGTCGCAAAGAAAAATCCCCTGGATTAAAAATCTTCCCGCCGTAATGGACGTCGTAACCAAATAATTGAAAAATGTGAATAATTCTGTTGCGCATGACATTTTTTTTTGATAACCCGCATCTTAACAGGTGCCAACCCAATTCTGCCTGTGGATAAATCCGAATCGGAAGGAGAGTCATGATCCTGCATTTCCCTGTCGCACCACCCGCACTCAACGCGCGGAGAGGTTGTTCCATTCTGGCGCTGACATTTCTGGCGCTCCCCTTTGCGCTCAGTGTCTTCCCAACGTCCGCGCAGGATGATCTCCCGCCTCCTCCTGAGGCTTCAGTCCCGCCGCTGTCCGAAATGCTTGGCGGTGGCCAGGATGACGTCGATCCCCCTGCGCCAGAGCCTCTCGCGACGCCGGAGCCCCTCGACGCTCCACCGCCAATCGAGCCTCTGGAACCCGCAGAATCTTCCGGCGCATCGCCCCAGCCAGAGTTCGGATCGGCGCCTCCCCCAGAAACGACATCGGACGCCACAGGAGTTCCTGCTCCGATTGAACCCCCGATCATCCCGGCCATCCCTGCGCCACCAGATGACAACGAAACGCGTCAGATCCGTCCTGCCGCAACGCCGAGCACCCTCCCTTCACCCACGCTGCCACCATTGGGAGACACCGGCGGCGGGGCACAAGCCCGGGAATTCAGCGGGGACGATGTGGCCACGGTCCTGCGGCTGCTTGCGCGCCAGGCTCGCATCAACCTTGTCGTAAGCGAGAGCGTGGTTGGCACGGTGACAATGCGTCTGGAAAACGTGACGGCGTTCGAGGCCATTCGCATTATCGCCAATTCCAAGGGATTCTTCATCGATGAGGTGGATAACGTTTTCTACGTTAAGACAGCTGCGGAAAAAGCGGCCGAACCGCAGGAACCCGGCGACTTCCGATTTTCGTACGCGCGGGCTACGGACATCGCGCCTTTGCTTCAAAAGCAGCTTGTCAGCAAAGCGGAACCCATTGTGGACTCACGGACCAACACCATCTTTTACAGGGAAGTGGTCTCCAACCTCGATCCGATCAAGGAATTTCTAAAATCTGTCGATTCCCCAACCCGACAGGTCATGATCGAAGCGCGTCTGGTCGAAGTTGCTGCAAATCCCCGTCAGGATTACGGAATTGATTGGTCGGGCGTCCTTTTCAATCGGACCATCGGTTTACGCGGTTCGGACCTTTTGGACACCCGCTCCAGGCTGACTCAGCGCGATTCGCTTAACGCGCGCGGCGGATCGGTCAACGAACTGTTCATCACGCCGGGCGGCGCAAGCGGTACCATCACCCTCGAAGAGGGTAGCATCCCCGACGTGGAGGTTTCGGGCGGACCGCTCGACCCCAACGGCACCACTGGTACCGTTGACTTTGGTGGCAGCTCCTCCGGCAACAGCGTTTTCGACACCTTCAATTCCACACGCACCGTCGCCAACAGTGTGCTGACGAGCCTCGGAGGGTTCGCCTTGAACCCGAGCAACTTGTTCAATACCATCGGCGGTCAGTTCGCAATTCTGGATGTGCCATCTTTCGGAGCGACCCTGAATCTCCTCAACCAGGATCAGGACACCGAGTTCATCGCTCACCCGCGCATCGTGACGCTGGACAACCAGGAAGCGACCATCAAAATCGTGCGCGAAGATCCGGTGCCTCAGCTGACTTTCAATGCGGAAACCGCCACATCCGAGTTTTCAGGATTCCAGACGTTTGAATACGGGTCCACCCTTGTAGTTCGGCCAACTGTAAATAAGGACAATTATATCACGCTCTCGGTACGACCTGAGATCAGCACCACCCCCGGCGACCAGACCTACGTGCTTTCGGGCGGATCTGTTGTCCGGGCGCCAATCATCGACACGCGATCGCTGGAATCCAATGTGTTGATTCAAAGCGGAGACACCCTCGCCATCGGCGGCCTGCTTCAGGACGAAACCCGGAAGGCGCGCACCAAGGTGCCCGTCCTCGGCGATCTGCCATTGCTCGGCTATTTGTTTCAGAGCCGGTCCAATATTCGTGAGAAGCGAAACCTGCTTGTTTTCGTAACTCCAACCGCCCTCGATCTCGGGCAACCCACAGGGCTGGAGGATCAGGTGAACACAGGCCTATCGCAGAGCGCGGAAGAGTACGCCGACCCTGACGGATGGTTGAACAACGCCCGGGGATCGGTTCGCCTCGTCCCTCCAAGGAGCGCAAAGCCGTTAACATCGCGTTACCCCATTCCGGGAGAACCACGCCGCATCTCTGCGCCGGGCGCCCCCTAACAAACGTGGGGAGATCTCTGCTGTTCAGAATCCAGTTTCCGAGACTGGCGAGCTGGACGAACGCCGAATCATTGGGCTTAGCCCGGCCATAGTCGGTAACGGGCCGCAAGCGCGTGCAGAAACGTTGGCGTCCTGGATCATTCCTCTCTGGCCTGGCGAAGTTTGTACTCCGGAAAGCGCGTTTTCAGATCGTTCAACACATCGGCAGCTTCTTCATTCTGTCCGAGGCTGCGATAGGAACCATAGGCCTTTTCCAATGCGCGCGGCGTAATGGCTGGATCGTCAAAGAGGAGGGCAACCCGCCCATACGCTTTGGCTGCCGCGATCAAATCGCCCTGAGACGCCTCGATGTCACCCTGAAGGATAAGCCCTTCTGCATTCAAGGGTCCTTCGGGAGCCAGTTTTAAGACTTCTGCCACGGCTGCCTCCGCAGCTTCGCGATTGCCAAGGCCCATGTGCGCGCGGCCCTGTTCAAGCAGGAGTCTCGCCTTTTCCTCCCGCCCTTTCGCGTGTTTCGAGCCTGCTTCCACAGCTTCAAGGGCGGAGTCCCATTTTCCAAGCTGCCCGCGCGCGCGGGCAAGGGTAAGCCAGAGCTGAGGATCTTCTGCGCCAACAGGATCGCCAGCCACTACGGCGAGGTACTGCTCTCCCGCGTGGGCGTTTCCCCGCTCGAAGAGACTCACCCCAAGCCAGCGCAGAACCTGCATTGGCAGGGGAGGATCGGAGTCGCGAGGTTTATAGGACTGCACTTCCTTCAGGACCGCTTCCGGATCTTCAAGGTAATAATGCGCCAGCACAATCCGCAACGTTGACCGGCCGGTGTAACGCTCCGGATCGAGTTCGCGCGCCTTTTGCAAAGCATTAAGCGCCTCCCGATAATCCTTCTCCTCAAACATCGCCCATCCCAACCAGTAATTGGCTCGTGCAGCCTCCGCCCCGGACGGCAATTCGCGAAGCAGCTGCCGAAAAGTGGAAACCATCCCGGCGTTATCGTCCATTTGCCCCTGTAGCAACGCCTTCTCAGCAAAGGCGGTCTCTCGCTCTGCGGCTTCGGGAAAGTTTTCTATGAGATAACTGAAGTCCTCTAAAGCCTGGCCATAACTTCCGGCTGCACGCAGACAAAGACCGCGCTGCGCCAGCACGGATGGTGTCAACGCGTGACCGGGAAATTCCTGCAGGAAACCCGAAAGCGCATCGATGGCTTTCGAAAACTCCTGCTGACGGGCGTAACACCAACCCAGTTTGAACACCATTTCCGGACGGAACCGCTCCGGCAAGGCAGCTCCCTGAAGGGCCTCATAAATGGGTATGGCTTCCTCGTACAAACCCTCTTTGAACAGGCTTTCGGCCTGCATCAATCGCGCCTGGCTCGCATGCGCTTCCCCAGGCTCGGAGGCGAGAAATTGCTCGATCGCCCCACTCAAACCCGGGTCGTTTCTTTGGTACAGGCCGACCAGCACCTGAAAACGCGCATCAGCGGCCTGCGCACTTTGAGGAAATCGCTCGGCGATGCGCGCATAAAGCGAGGCCGCGAGATCGCCACGGCCAGCCTGCCGGGAAGCATTTGCGGCAAGCAGGAGGGCATCGGGCGCAAGATCCTCGGAAATGATCGCCTCTGCGTCTGCGGACATGTCGGCGACCTCGCCGTAACGCCCGGTCTCGTACAACACCCGCAACCTTCCGGCAACGGCAAGATCCCGAAACGAACCAATATCCGGGGAATCGAGCGCGGCATTCAACAGCGCTTCCGCCCGGTCAGGATCCTTCAATTCCAGAGCAAGAATACCCGCTTTCGACGCAGCCTCGGCGCGCAGAGCGCTGCCACCGGCTTTCTTCGCAAGATCTTCGTAAATCCCAAGCGCCTCATCCTTCCTTCCCGCTTCCGACGCGAAACGCGCGAGGGTAATCAAGGCAAACTCGCGATAGGGGTTGGGATCCGCCGCTTCCGCCACCTGCCGGAAGAGTTCGCCGGCTTCAACCAGCCGCCCATCTTCCTGGGCGCTCCGCGCCTGAAAGAACCGAGCCGCAAGCTGCAGCTCCTGCGAATCGAGTCTCCCGGCCGCAGTGCGAAACAAACGGAACGCTTCGCTATAATCCTTTTCCTCGAAATACTGCTCAGCCAGACGGTACGCGGCAGGTCCGACAAAATCTCCAACAACAAACTCTTTAAGTAATGCGGCAAAATAGCTGCGTGCCATTGCGCTTTGCCCGAGCCGACGGTAGGCGGAAGCGGTTCGATACAACGCCCCCTGACGATAGGGGGTACCTGGAAAATTTCTCAGGAGGATGTCATAGGCCGCGATGGCCTGAGTCCAGTTTTCATTTTTATACAGCTGATTGGCGGCATCAAACTGGATGCGGTCCGGAGGCAACCCCGCTGTTCCAGCTCCGGAAGCCGAAGGAGCAACGCGGATGGCGCCTGCCTGCGGTTCGGGCATGACCGGCATCTCGGGAGCCTCGCGGGGTGCCAGCCGGGGATCCAGCCGGGGATCCACGGGGATGGCCCGTTCGATCCGGGGCGACGCCTCATCCCGGCCAGCCCGACCGGGCTCGGCAACCCCAGGAACCGGAGTTGCGATCGGTTTTGCCGGCAGAAACGGCTCGATCGGCGGGACCGGCCGCACCGGTTCGGCACGCCGAATTTCCTGGCAGAACCCGGTAGGAATCGTCCAGACCGACACAGCGCACAACGCCACCGCGCAGCACGTCCGGCGAATGAGACACAGCACAACCTGCCTCATCGCTCCTGCTCCGTATTCGCAGTGGCGAACGCCACGTTCCAGATGTTCGCCGCCCGACAGATATCGAGCACCCTCACAATTGCCGAGTAGGACGCCCCAGCATCTCCCCGCAGAACCACCGCCTGATCGGGGTAGTCTGAGGCGAGCTTTTGAAGAATGTCCAACAATTCGTCCGGGTTCAAAGTCCTGCGATTGACAATGATTCGCCCTTCTCCATCGACATTGACAATCATCTGTCCAATGGCGCGTTGGGCCTCCCGACCTTCCCGCGCCGTGGGCACGCTTATATCCAGCTGCGACTCCGTCAGTGCAAAATTCCACGTCAAAATAAAATACAACAAGAGCACAAGCAACACATCCACCAGTGGGGCAATCTGGAAGCCGAGCGGTTGAAGCGGTTGAGCGCGAAGAAATCTCATTGAAAACAGTCTGGTGGGGATCCCGATGGCGCTGCCAGTGCTTAGAAATCTTCGGAAAAACTTTCCGCACCATGGGACGCCGTGGAAGCGCGCGGATGTCGCGCCATCGAGACGGCTCCAACCAGCTGGGCTACGGCGGATTCAAATTCCGAAACAATGCGTTGTGCCCGTCCACGAAAGATTCCGTAAAACATGGCTGCAAGAATTCCGATCAGCAGGCCCACACCAGTGGTCACAAGGGCTTCTGCGACGCCGCCTGCAAGGACAAGGGAAGAGGATTGCGGCAGGTTTTGCGAAAGAACGCCGAACGAGCGGATGATCCCGACCACCGTGCCGAGCAGACCGAGCATTGGCGCGAGTGTCGCCACATCGGCAAGCAAAGCCACGCGCTGATTTAACGCGGAGGCATGTCTGCCGCCTTCAGCCTCGGCGATCTGGCGCAATTCCACCGGAGTTGCCTGAGGATGATGCGTTTCAAAATCCAGGACCCGTCGCACAACCTCCGCTGTGGCTTCCGAATGGCGGTTGGCAACGGCAAGCAAGCCCGTGATATCGCGCTTGCGCAGCAACGCCTCGGAAACGCTCATGAATCGTGACGATACGAACGCCCCGCGGCGAACGCTGAACAGCAGGACGAGAACCAGAACCGTCGTGAAAAAAGCCAGCGCGCCAAGGAGCCACATGACCGGTCCCCCCCGCCCTAGTAATTCGAGCAGGCTCAAGGTCGCCTCAGCAAAATCCGCAGGAGTCCCACTCCCCACGGAAGCGGGAGTCTCCGCCCCGTTTTCCTGGGCGACACTCGCACCAGCAGCGGCGAGAAACGCTCCGGCGCTGAAAAAGTAAAGTTTCATGGTTGGGCTCAAGGTTACGGGGGGAACGAACCGATGCAAGGCGGGAGCCGCGATGGGTTCGGCCAAACACGCGCCATCTGACAAGAGTGCGGCCATCCCAGTTGCGCACGCGAGTCTCTTCAGCGAACTTTAAGAGTGGGCACCTTTTCATTCGCCACTGACTTTTTTCCAAGAGCCGACGAATTGCAGCGCGCGCTCGAGGCGCGCCGATTGATCATTGCCGATCAGGAATTTCGTGATCGCGATCCGCAGGCTCACCTTGCCGCCTTACGCAAAGCCGCAGCCGCGATTGATGCCGCGGTTGAACGACTCGGTTGCTCAACGCCACCGGAGCTGAATCATTATCTTCAGGGCCAGAGTTACGACAAGGCGGCTGACTGGCTGCGTCGCAACCTGTCCGAGCCAGCAGAATAAAGCTCGTTTCTCCCACCGCAGGACAGCGAAGCGGCAGCGTTTGATCCGCCAGTCGGTTAATCCTCCGAGGCTTGCGGCAACAACTATGCTGAGGCGTCCGAGCCGCCTTTGCCCGGTGTGATGCCGGCAGATTGCCCGAAATCCAGCGCGGCACGAATCTGAGCCAGCATTTTGTCGCGGGTGTACGGCTTGGGCATGAATCCACGCAGCCCTTTGGCCAACATCTGACTGAGTTGCGCCTGCTGTGGAAATCCGCTCGATAAAACAACCGCCACACGCGGATCGATCAACCGCAGCTCTTCGAAAACATCGCTGCCATCCATGACTGGCATGGCGAAGTCGAGAAGGACAAGATTGATCGCCCGCCCCACTTTTTTATAAATCTGCACCGCGGTAAACCCGTCCTGCGCCGTGATGACCCGGTAGCCAGCCTCGGACAGCATCATCTGGATAAGGCGGGCGACATGTACCTCATCGTCCACAACGAGGATCAGTTCCTTGTCAGCCTCAGGATTTACGATGGGGATACCCGCGAAATCCAACGGTTCATCCTCGCGCTGACCGGTGGGCGGTCTGGGCGGTTTCAGGGCGGAGTCTGAACTCTCAGCGGTTGGTTGGCGTTCACGTTCGTCGGCGGGTTTCTCCTTCGCGCGCACTGGTGCGTCTACGACGGATTCAGTGTCTGCGCGCCCCTGGGGTTCCAACACAGGATCTCGCCGTGCCTGCGACGATCCTGCGGGTTCGGCTGATGAAGCTTCTCCCCTGAGATCGGAAGGCGACGTCGTGGGAGCGCCCGATGCGTGTTCCATGTCGTCCAAAACCCGGGCCGAGGCGCCCGGCACGTGCGGCGGCGTCGGAGGTTCCGGATTCAGATACCGTTCGCAGGCAAGAATATACTCGAGCATGGTCTGCGTAACGTGAGACGCCTGCTCCACCGATTCGACGATTACCCCGAGGCTTTCCTGGGCTTCAGGGAGCGACTTGGTCAGCTCAACATTCCGGAAGCTGTACCCGTAGATTTTCTGCAGAAGATTATTGAGTTCGTTGGCTGTGGCTTTCAGCCAACGAATTTCCTGGGCATCAAGCATGGCGAAAAGGAGCAACTGCACGGCCCTGGCTCCCCTCAGAGGGATCGCAGGGCAATTATTCTAAACTACTACATGCAACGCACCACCGCCAACTCCATGTTTGTCCGGGCATAACAAATATTTCGCCATGACACAAACGAGTCAGATGTGCGCGTACCGCAGTTTGGCGGCGCCGGTTTTCCGCTACGCCAAGACAACCAACGGGCAGTGTCGAATTGTGTTCACCCGCCGCGGGCTGCGCCCCTCGCCTGCGTTTTGCCTATCGCGCTCCGTCCGTATCGTTGTGGGCCACCCACCACACGCACCCCAGCAGAGTCCCTAAAAAGATGATAAGCGATCCCAGTGTTAGCATTGCGCGGGCACGATGCCCGTCCGGCGGTAAGACCGTCAATCTCAAATTCCTGGCACGCCGATTTTCTTTTTCCCTGGTGGGCGCTTCGATTTTGGCAGTGTACTCCGGCGTAACCACGGCGGCGGACGATATCCAACTGCCAATTACGGCGCCGGCGGGAGAATTCCCAATTCCCCGGGAGTTCCGGGCCACATACCGACTTGGCTGGTCAGGATTTATCGCGGCGCGCGCCACGATATTTTTATACCGCCACGGGAATGAAATCCGGTTGGATGGCGGAGGCAAAACGGTCGGGGTAGTGAGGGCGTTGTGGCGGCTGGATGCCGTCCTGAAATCGCAGGTTGCAAGCGCGACACTGCGCTCGCGTGAGTCTGTGCTTGAGGAGGTGTACGCCGGCCATTCCTCGCGCATTGTGCATCGGTTCTGGCGAGGTCGGGTTGAATACGAAAGAACAGAGCACAAATCGGGGCGGCCCGCGAAACGCGACTCGAAAACTCTACGGCACCCAGATGCCCTCGATTTGTTCGGAGCGCTCCTCCGGTTGCGAAGTCAGACCCTTGCAGACGGCGACACCGCGCAGGTGGTGGAAGCACAGGGAAATACGCTTTATCTCGCATCGGTGCGTGTCCGTGGACGCGAGACCATCCGCGCGGCAGGACGCCTATGGCCTGCCATCCGTGCCGATCTGGACCTTAAGAAAATCCTTAAGGACGGTTCGCTTGCCCCGCATAAGAAGTTTCGAAACGGCACCGTATGGATCTCCGACGATGCGGATCGCCATCTTCTCAGAATAGAAAGCCGCGTCTTCATTGGCTCGGTTTATGCCGAACTGGAATCGCTTGGCAAACCGTGACCTTACCTGCTCGTCTGCCTGTCCCGAAAACTCAGGAATGCCTTCGCCAAACCGAAGCCTGCGCCACGGACCATTGATACTTGCGGGCATGCTCGCGGATGACAAAGGGCAGATCAACCGTCTTTACGAGATCGAAAGCTGCGCCCAGCTCCTCTTTCAACGCTTCCAGCGTGGGGCGCACACCCGACTCTTCGGTGCCGCCCAACCACTTGGCGCGCGGGGTGAATTCTTCGAGCCACGTGTAGGGTGACGTGATGACAAGCTCGCCTCCCGGGGTAACCAGATCGCGGGTCCGAGTCAGAAACTTTCGGGGGTCGACAAGTCGATCAATGAGATTGGCCGCAAGCACCCGGTCGAAGGCGCCGAGATCCTCCCGCAATGCCATGGCATCGCCCGTTTCAAAACGAACCCTGTCGGGATGCACGCCTGAAGGGCGCAAGGCCCTGGACCGGGCGACAATTGCGCCCTCCACGCGCGCCTCAAAATCAAGTTCCCCACCGGAGGCCACAGCGGCGGCGGCACGAATGAAGGCGGAAGAATAATCGATGCCGATGACCTCCCCGCAAAAGCGTGACAGCTCAAGCGTGGAACGTCCCACAGCGCACCCCACATCAAGCGCCCGGAGGCTCGCTGTGGGCATGGAAAATGTCTCGGTGACGCAACGCACTGCGAAATCCAAAGCGTCCCGGGGTCCGAATGGCCACGGCATTATCTCCTCTGGTTTTCCATAATGAAAAAGCAGATATTCGCTGACCAAACGTGCGGATTCATACGTGTTGGAAATTGAATCGGGGGTTGTCTTCACGGGAACCTTGCGTGGTGCGGGCACCGAAGAGTCGTGCCGCGGGCTTGTCCGGCCTTAAATGAGTTCAGTTTCGAGTTCCACAGCCACCTTTTTACCCTGCCGCTCCGCCGCAGCCTCAAGAAGGCTGCGGATGGCGTTTAGCGTGTGCTCGTTTCGGCCGACTACACGCTGCGCATCGGATTTGCGCACTGCAATCTTGAAAAACATGAAGTCTCCGTCTTCACCCTGCACGACGACCACTTCGTCCGGGTGTTCGACAAGACGCCGAATTACAAACTCGAGAAATTCTTTCACTCGCCGACCGATTCTACCGCGGTGGCGACAACCTCGGGCGCAACGTTGTCCTCTGTCCGGCGCGCTTTGCGGATAATCGACGCAACCGTCTCGGAGGGCTGGGCGCCGCAGGACAACCAATAATCGACGCGCTGAAGGTCAATCTTGAAATTTTCACCCTCAATTTTTGGATCGTAAGAACCGATGGTCTCAATGAAGCGACCATCCCGCTTGGCGCGGCTGTCTGCCGCCACGACTTTGTAATACGGACGTTTATTGGTGCCTTCGCGGCGTAATCTCAAAGAAACCATATTCTGAATAAGTAAAATTTAGACGCCGATACTCGCACAATACCGCCCGGAATCAAATGGCCACATTCTATGCGGGATTTTTGGACATTCCGCGCGATACGGCTGGCACACTGGCTCATGATGACCTGGCAATTTATAGCCTTGGGCCGCCGCCCAAGCCAGGCGCCCCGCCGCCCATGCGCGACAGCATTTTTTTCATGCGCCCGCTGTTTTTCATCATCTTTTTCATCTGCGTGAAACGCTGCAACAGCGAGTTCACCTCCGTAACCGATGTCCCGCTGCCGCGTGCGATCCGCTGTCGGCGTTTGGCATTGAGGATGCCGGGGCGTCGGCGTTCTTCCATGGTCATGGACAGCACAATCGCTTCGGTCCGCTTCAGCTGACGGTCGTCCACGCCCGCCCTGGCCGCAGGCCCGGCGGCATTCATGCCGGGCAGCATCCCCAGCAAGTTCTCCAGGGGCCCCATCCGCCGCAGCATCCGCATTTGCCCAAGAAAATCATTGAAATCAAACTCCGCCTTACGCAAACGTGCTTCGATTGTCTGGGCATCCTCCAGCTCAACCGCAGCCGCGGCTTTTTCGACGAGGGACACCACATCGCCCATGCCAAGGAGGCGTCCGGCAAGGCGTTCCCCATGAAACGGCTCAAAGTCTTCGAGTTTCTCTCCGGTGCCGGCGAATTTCACGGGTCGACCTGTCACTTCACGCATGGACAGCGCCGCCCCGCCACGGGCGTCGCCATCGAGTTTGGAAAAGATGAGTCCCGTGAGGCCGATGCGCCCGTTGAACGTTTGTGCCACGCTCACAGCGTTCTGGCCGGTGGCAGCATCCACGACAAGGAGGGTCTCGCAAGGCTTCACAAAATCGCGCAGGGATTCAAGTTCGGTCATCAGTGCCTCGTCCGCTTCCTGACGACCTGCGGTATCGTATATCACAGCTGTCGGAGCCTCGGTTTCCAACCACGCACGTGCGGCGCGAGCGGCGCGAACCGGATTGGTTTCTCCCGGATCGGCCCGAAAAATCGGCACACCCAGCTTCCTGCCAAGGGTGGAAAGTTGCTCTGCCGCTGCAGGTCGGTGCAAATCGCATGCGACCAGGGCCGGACGCCGCCCCTGGTTCTTTAACCAAAGGGCGAGCTTCCCGGCGGTGGTGGTTTTTCCCGCGCCATTCAGCCCCACGAGCAGGATATGCCCGGGTTTCCTGATCTCCAACGGGCTTCCCCCACCCAGAAGGGCCGCCAGTTCCTCATGAAAAATTTTGATGAGTTGCTGCCCGGGATTGATTCCTCGCAAAACTTCCTGGCCCAGGGCACGATCTTTGACTCGGGCTGTGAACGATTTTGCCACCTGAAAATTCACGTCGGCCTCAAGCAACGCCATGCGCACCTGACGCACGGCATCCGCAACGTTTTGCTCCGTCAACCGTGCCTGCCCGCGCATTGTTTTCACAATGGCCTGGAATCGTTCTGAAAGCTGGTCGAGCATAGCCAAGCTTACCTTCAGATCGACCGTGACGCGCGTCAAATTTCCGTGATCCTGGCTTTCGGCCAGCTTTTTTCTTGCTTTTGGGTGGCAGTGGTCCCAAAAATGATACTCATGCGGGGGATTATTCACATCAACGACACTTTGCTCCCTGTTTGTGATCCTGCACGCTTGCCATGTCGGCAAGCGTGGGCGGCAGGTCGTCGCGTGGGGTTGGCGGGCATCCTGGCTGCCATCCTGCTCTTTCCGCTCTTCGTCGTGCCAACTCTCAAAGCGCAGTTTGTCTTCGATTGGAACGATGCCGGAGTTGACTGGGATGATGTCGCTAACCCATGGACTCTCGTGGGGCCTTCGCCGGTTATCGGAAGCACCTACGAGGCATCACAGACATTTTTAAACGTAGACGGGAGCGGTGCCGACGTCACAATCACCGTGCGACTCGTTGGCGCAGATGGCATTGGTGGTTTGATCCTCGATGATTCTACGGCGTTCACGGGCATTGATGGAAACACCACGAATCAGTCGCTGGCATTAAACCCCGATTGGGCAAGCAACAATCCCACGGAGTCTTTCCTCGAAGTGACCATTGCGTTCAGTCAGCCGGTTGGTGCCGTGGCGTTCGATCTTTTCGATGTGGACCGCAGTACAAGCGATGCGTGGCATGATCGCATTACCGAACTCGACATTCTAGTCGGCGATACAGCAGCAATCGAGGTTACGCCAAAAGATGAAGCTAACTTTCATGATCAAGGTGGTGCTATTCTTGCCGCTGATGTTCCACTGGATGGTGCTGATCCCAATTTTTTTATTGAAGGTAATCCCACAGGTACAGGCATCGATTACAAGCGCACAGGCACTGCGGGAACAGGTGTAGATCCCGTAAGCGGCGGCAATATTACTGCGAATTACGTGGCCGACACCGATGGTTTGTCCAGCGTCACTTTCCAGTATGCCCCCGGCAGCGAGTCTGCATCCAATCCACAAAGTCAGGGGATCGGTCTGGGCAATATCACATTCACACCGGTACCCGAGGCGGGTACATTGCTGCTGCCTGCAGCGCTCATCGGAGCATGGTTACTGCACCGCAGGTTGAGGCGGTCCAGGCTTCAGCAGCCTTCCTCACAGGCTTGAATCTCGCACGGATCGGGTAAGGGGTGGCCCCGCTTCACCAGCGCCCGGAAAAAACCGACCACAACGCAGCAAGTCGACGACGCCACGGCACCTTGAGCGGTGCGCTAAACACCGGCCAGTTGAGAGTTCGCAGTTCCGCAAGCAACTCGCTGTAGGCCGCACCCATCAGCCGGGCCGGCATAAGGGCCGCGCGGTCTTCAGCAGAAATCAGACTGCGCGCGCGTCGAAATTCTTCCTCAGCGCGTCCTGCAACCTGTGCCATGACTCCGAAGAAACCCGGCAAACGCGCGGATGCCGCAATGTCGCCCACGCTGTATTCGAACTGTTGCAGGGTGTCCAACGGCAAATACACACGTCCGCCATTGCGGTAGTCGGTGCCGATATCCCGAAGGATGTTGGTCAGCTGCAGTGCAGTGCCCAAGGCATCGGCAAAACGCTCAGAATCCGGGTGGCGACATCCGAAGATCCGGATGCTGACAAGGCCAACAGCCACAGCCACGCAATCGATGTAGCCTTTCAGCTCCTCAAAAGTGCGGTACCGACGCCCCTCAACATCCCTGCGAGCGCCTTCGATAATTCTTGTCGGCAGGGAACAATCCACGTGGTGACGCCTGAACGCATCCCGCACAGCGGGCATAATGGCGTGCTCACCCGTGGCCGGACCATAAAGCGCGGCTTCCCAAAGCGATAACCTCCGGTGTTTTTCCTGCGCATCCACATCCGGATGGTCGGCATCGTCATCAACCAATCTACAGAAGGCGTAGAAGGTGCGCATGTCGCGCCGCCGGGCGCCCGGCATCCAATGGAGTGTGGCGGCAAGATTGGAGCCGCTACCCTCCGCCACGCGATGAGCCAGGGATCTTGCGGCATCCAACCGATGCGGACCGCCGGCTGCATCGCGCGGTTGGGAAGAGGAGTCGGCCTTGTTCGCCACGGTCAATATTCGATGCGTTTTTCGAGCCGGTCCACTTCACATGCTCGGAAAAGGCACACCCACGAAGCCAGCCACCACCCGCTGAGCACGCCCCAACCACAAGGCGCTCCAAGCCGCAGAGTTAGCTCAACCCATGTCCATTCGCCCACCGACTCAAGAAACGTGTGCACAACGGTCGCGAAACCGAATGCCGGCAGCCCGGTCAACACAACAAACCAAAGCAGATGCCGCCCATGAGAGCGAAGAAACCGGGCATTATCCTGCATGGCAAAGCGCAGACCCCGGTCTTCCAGGGCCATCCGAATCTGCATTGTCGCAAACACAGCCGTGAAGGCATGCAACGCGAGGGCACCAGCCGGAAGCCAATGCAGCACGGCAGCAAGGCCGGCCGGATGATAACCGGTCGCCAGCAGGGGTAGCTGGAGGATTATGAAAGCCAGAGCGGCCAGCACTCCCACCCATGGCAGCACGGCAACGAAACGGCGCATGGCAAACTCCGCGAATTCGGCGCGTTCGATGTGGACTCCGCGCACCCAGCTTGACGCGATCAAAAGGAGCGCGACTTGAATGAACACCCCCGCCAGATGCTCGAACAGCCAGCCAACTGCATCGATGATTCCGGCCGCAAACAAAGCCTGACGGGCATCGTCTTTATCCCCAAAATAATCCAGGGCAAAAAACAGGCCAAACCGCACTGCAAGCGCCGGCGCTCCCACGACAAGAAACGCACCGGCAATAAGCCTTCCATAACGCGGGAACCGCCGCAGGGCGCTGTGCCAAAGCGCACGGCAGGATCCCCCCCAGTTGAACAAAAGTAAGACGGCCAGAATCGTCGCAACAGGGCCGGCTGAGACGGCGACATGAAAGGTGCCGGCCACACGCGCTGCCGTTTCGCCAAGCGCGCTTCCTGCCGCGGCATGCCAGTCCAACGCCGTCCATTCCCAGCCTGGCAAAGGCCACGCACTTTGACCGGCTCCGGAAAGCATTGCCCGCGCCTGCCACTCGCGGGCAATGCGAAATGCGGCATACACCACACCAAGCAATGCGGGTGTCCATATCAACACACGGTGTCGACAGATACAACGCCAGCCGTCGGCGAACACCACGCGCAACGGGCCGAACACCATGGCCATTATCCAACCTCCGCAGGCCATGACAAGCCCGGCGGCAACCAGCCACTCGTCAACCGTCATCCCCCTTCCGGCACCCGCCTCAGCGGATGACGCCCCAGTGTTCGTTGAATGGATAATACACAAACACGCCGCGGCCGACAAGATTGCGCTCCTGCACCGTCCCCCAGCCGCGGCTGTCATAACTGAAATAGGAATTGTCTCCGAGCGCAAAATACTCGCCTTCAGGCAAAAGAAAACGCTGTGCAGAATCGGAGAGCAACGCCTGCGTGGGATTGCCGAAACGGTCCCGCCCGAGCGTGCCGTGGCCATACCCGCGGTATCCATTTCGTGCTGTCATCACCCGTCGGAATCCCTCCTCGAACGCGGGTTGCCCGTTCACGAAAAGATTCGGCGGGTCGATGCGCAATTCGTCGCCGGGAAGACCCGCCAGACGCTTGATATAATGCTGGGAGCCCATGCCGGGCTCAACCTGGATGCCATCAATCCCTGTGGTTTTAAACACAAAAACTTCTCCGCGTCGTGGCGGCAGGAAATGGTAGGACATCTTGTCGACAAAGACCTGATCGCCGGTCTCAATATAACCTACGGCGATCAGTTGACCGGCTTTGAGAAACCGCCTTGGCTTGGGCAGGCTGTCGTCGTAGCGCACCTGCACACGTCCGGACACCGGCTCCACCCGCGGCAGATCGAAGTCCCGGATCAAGGTATCCCGCTCGGCGGCTACACGGTAAACGCCGTTGCGGCACCTCACCTCGGTTTCCGCGAGAAAACCCCACTTCGGCCGCTGCACAAGCGCAAGAATTTCGTCGTCCCGCTCAGCCCGCACATTGACGTAATGCCTCCCGCGTTGGACGCGTTGCCAGATCTGCACCAACGCATTGGGCGGGGCTTCCCCTGTGGGATGGCCAATGATGCCGTTGAGCGTGGGCTGCATCGAACTGGTCGGAATACGGAATGGCTGCAGAAAATAAGCCCGCACGCCAAGCGCAATCACGATTGCCACGACAATGACCTCCGTATTTTCCTGCCAACCGCTCTGCACCGCCCCCGGCACCTTGCGAAACTCTGTCTCAACCACGTTGCGCGCCGCGGCCACAGCTTTGGGATCCCGCGATTTCACAGCCGCACGCAGATCCTGCACGACGCCGTCCAGCGCGGCAGCGCGACCCTCGGGAAGGACGTCGCGTTTATAACGCAGAATCCGTCCCGCATGCCGCGCCACCATGCGGCCTTCCTTAAGATACTTCGGCTGAAACGATCCGAACACGCGCGCATCCTACGCCGACAACGCGCGCTGCCCAGCGAAAAAAGCGGCGACCCATCGGACGAAGCGACCGCATCGTCGGCCTTCAGAGCATGAAATGCTATTCAGGCGGCGCTGCTCTCCAGGACCGCACTGCGATCAGCCAGCGCAAAATGGCCGGTGTCAAGCAGATGCAGAATCGTTTTGTACAACCGGAACTCACACACCTGCAGATGCTGAAACAGATCGTCGATCGACATCGGTCCTGCCATGGTCACCTCCCAGACCCGCCGCGCCAACGGCTCCAGCGCCGGATCGATTTCAGCGCCGGGCTGCCAATCCAAGGCCTCCAGCAAGCGATACAAGTGCACCGATGAATCCGGCATTGCAGCCAGCATGGCGCGAAATTCATCGCGGTATTGCAACGCCGTAATAAGCAAATCGGTGCTGCTGCGCTTGATCGGCTCAGGTGGCGGACCCGCTTCATCCGCCGGAGCTTCCACTATCGAAAACGAGAATGTTCCATGCATTTTTTCGTGCAGGAACAGCTGAAAAAACGCCTCCTCCCCCGAAAGGCTGTAATATTGCCCCTGCATCGGGCGGCCATCCTGAAAGTAAAAAACCGCCACCGCTTCCCCCGTTTCATTGAAAATTGCCAGCTCACCGGTCTGCGAGGAATTCACGATCGTCTGATAGATCGTCACGAGGTCAAAATTCTGCAGGTTGCCGCTCAACTCGAGGCAATGACTCTGGATGAACGCAACGTCGGTAACCTGCACAAAGCGTGCCGCAAGCCGCTGCGCAAGATAATGAAAAAACGCAGGCACCTTCTGCAACAATTCCGGAAACGCCTGCTGTGAGAAGCATTGGAGACTCACGTCTTCGCATGTCCGGATGGCATTGCGCCGCGAGCCGCCGGTAAGCACTTCCAGCTCCCCAAACATGTCGCCACGGCTGAGGTACGAGATGTCTGCACGATCCGAATATCTCGGATCCTCATGAATCACGGCGACAGCCCCGCGATTAATAATATACAACGCGTCTCCGGGATCTCCGCCTGAGTAAACCGTCACGCCTTCCGGCAAATGCTCCACATGGGAAAGCTCCCCGAGCGCCCGCAGTTCGACGGGTTTGAGTGCGGTGCAGAAGCTGAAGAAATCGCTTTTGGACATTCTACGAGGGGGTTAATCAGGAGAGCCGCGTTTGAACGGTTGCCAACTAAAAAGCCTCACAATTCATGAGCAATTTCCTTACCACATAGCAAGGGCGATTGATCGAGCGCCCCCCGGCGCGGATGAAGACCATCCTCCACAGTTGCCATCCGCAGCTGGAAACCGGGACGGCAAATCCGACGGGGGGTTACTCGTCAAACCGAATTGACGCGCCATGCCCACCGGAGTATCGCCCGCCGAACCTTCCAGGTCCGCCTTGTTCTTCCGGGAAGTGGAACGTTTTACCGAAAAGATTGAGTCGCAACAAAAACAATGCGCCGGCGGCCACGCATGCCGCCACAGCGGCAAACACTCCAGCCAGCAGCCATCCTGCCCCCGCACGGCGTTTGTCGAGCAACTCCGCACGTTGACGGGCCTGTACGACGTCGTTCACGATGGCCAGCGTCAATTTGGCGATACGATGTCGGACAGCCGGCATGGACGAAAGGGTGTCCAGATTCCGCTCCACGATGACGCCCAACTCCTTTTCGCCCACAGCCGAGCGACTGGCGGGTGCGAGATACACGCCGAGTTCGCGCCGTGCAAGATCGCAAACAAGCACCCCTCCGAATCCCGATGGCACTGTCGATTGCTGGTACTGCTTCGCGAGATCCAGGACGGATTGCTCTGCGGGTTCATCCACAAGCACCAGATAAAAATCGCTGCCCGCCGCATCGTACAAATCCTGCAACTCAACCCCAAGCCGGGCATGTTCCTCCGGAGTCATGACTCGATTGAAATCGGTCACGCGATCCACAAGCGGCGGCGCACCGAGCGCGACGCTTGGCACCACGACCGCGGCCAAACCCATCAACAAAGCAGGAATCCGCGCCGGGCGATCCTTCGTCCGCGGCCATGTGCACCTTACCGGGTATTCAATGCGCGTCATTCGTCCCTTTCACCTTCGGCAAACACACCGGACGCTTCAACGGGAATGTCATTCGATCCGCCGCCCATGTTTGCGGTTCGTTCTCATCTCGGTTTCCATTCTCATCCTTGTTTATGGAGAAACTCATCCTCGCAATCGATCAGGGCACGACCAGTTCGCGCGCGATTCTTTTCGATAAGCACGGCGCAACACGCGCCGTCGCTCATCGCGAGTTTCCACAGCATTACCCCCAGGACGGCTGGGTGGAACATGACCCCGACGATATCTGGTCAAGCGCGGTCGCCGTCATCGCCGAGGTCATCGCTAAAGCAAAGACCTACCCCGAAGCCATTGCCGCTATCGGCATCGCCAACCAACGCGAGACCACCCTTTTGTGGAATCGCAAAACCGGGCGCCCCATCTACCCGGCCATCGTCTGGCAGGATCGCAGGACTGCGTCACTCTGCCGACAGCTTATCAATGAAGGCATGGAACCGGTGTTCCGTTCAAAGACCGGTCTTGTGCTCGATCCCTATTTCTCCGGAACCAAACTGGCATGGCTGTTGGACAACGTGGACGGCGCACGCACGCAGGCCGCAAACGGAGAACTTGCGTTCGGCACGGTAGACAGTTGGCTCATCTGGAATCTGACCGGCGGCAAACTTCACGCCACCGACACCACCAACGCCTCGCGCACGCTGCTTTACAACATCCACTCCCGCTCGTGGGACGATGACCTGCTGGAAATCCTCGGCATTCCTTTCGCGGTGCTGCCAGAAGTCCGGGAATGCAGCGCTCTGTATGCGCCCGCCGACGGGCGTTGCGCGCTTGGCGGGGCACCCATCACCGGCGTGGCCGGAGACCAGCACGCCGCCCTGTTCGGACAGGCCTGTTTCGATGCCGGGATGGCCAAGAATACCTATGGCACTGGCTGCTTTTTGTTAATGAACACCGGTGGAAAGGCGGTGCCATCCCACAACAATCTCCTCACCACAATCGCGTGGACTATCGGTGGTAAGACCGAGTACGCCCTGGAAGGTTCGGTGTTCATGGCGGGCGCAATCGTTCAATGGCTCCGGGATGAACTCGGCCTGATCGATTCCGCCGAGCAATGCGAACGGATCGCCGCCCCGGATAACGGCGGTGTCTATCTGATCCCGGCTTTCACAGGTCTCGGCGCGCCGCATTGGGATCCATGCGCCCGCGGTGCGATTTTTGGTCTCACCCGCGGAGCGACCCGCGCCCATCTCTGCAGGGCGGCGCTGGAATCCATCGCATTTCAAAGCGCCGATCTCATTGGTGCCATGGAAGCCGATGCAGACACGCCGCTCAAAGAATTGCGCGTCGATGGCGGCGTGGCCCGCAGCACGGCATTGCTGCAGTTTCAGGCAGATCTGCTTGGGGTGCGAGTCGTGCGCCCGCGTGCCATTGAAACGACGGCGCTCGGAGCCGCTTATCTTGCCGGTCTTTCCGTCGGCTATTGGGATGGTACAGACGCCATTGCGAAAAATTGGGAGGTTGATGTCATCTTCGAGCCACGGCAGACACAGGAATTCATCCGCCCATTGCGCGCCAAATGGGAGCGAGCTGTGGAACGCTCGAAAGCCTGGGTGGATGCGGATTGAATAGCGCACTGCATTTATGGCGCTTCCTCAAAGTCCCCGGCTCGCTTGTGCAATGGCCACACAGGATAAATCAACCCGGCAGGGATTGTCAGGGGCGGAGGCAACGCGAAACGGTGCATTCCGGAAACAAACGCACGCCGTTCTTCCACCGTCTCAAGGGAAATCCACGCCACATCGATCTTTTCTTCCCGGCATAATCGGGCGAAACCCTCCGGGGCGATGGACGATTCCACGGTCAGTTCCGGCCAACGCTGCGCGTAAATCGCGAACACAGCGCAGATCTGGCCAGGGCCATCGATCCAATACCATGTGTCGCTGACAACATACCGACTTTCCGGTTTAAGCACTGCGTTCATCAGTCCGGCCGCGGTGCGCGAGGTTTCCATCCCCCATGCAAATGGCGCGTCTTTGCGCCGGAAAAAATCCATGTACGCAACCCCGTGAAGATTCGTCCATGCATTGGCAAACAATAACCCGACAAGGATAACCGTCGTGGCGCCGCCGAGGGTTCCGCACCATCGCTGGCTGAACCTATGGCTTTGCGCGACGCGACGGATAATTTCTCCGGCGCCCAGACCCATGAGCGCAGCCAGCGCCGGATAGAGCGCAATGCTGTACCAAGCGGTTTTCCCCGTGGAAAACTGCATGGCCGCATAAGCGGGAATAAGCAACGCCACAGGCCATAGCAATGGTGCGGCTGCCGCAGCCCCGAGCGAACGCCACATCGTCTGCACCCGCAGTCCGAGAGCAACCAACCCCGCAAAAAGGAATGCCACACCAATCCAGCCAAGATCGACAACAAACTGCCGAAGATAATAATCAGCCGGCTTCTGCCAATCCAGCGAGTTCATTCCGCCAACCGCGAAGCTCATGAACCAGGCAACCAAATCCGGTTTACCGAGATAATACCAGCCAGCGAACGCCAGACATGTGCCGGCCAATATGAGCGGAGCATCCCAACGGATCTTCCACCAGCCTCCCAACACCCAAACGACAGCCATCGCACCCGCGTAATAACCGGCCATGTGCTTGGTTAAAAATGCCATCGCAATGAACAATCCCGCCGCCCAGAAGCGCTGTTCGACAAAGCAAAATAATGCGAGATATCCGGCGAACGCCAGGGGCACATCCTGCTTGATCCATCCGCTGAAAAACGTGTGCGCAGGCATCAACGCAAGCGCAAGGCTCGCACCGCAGGCAGCCAGAACTCCAAACAGACGCCTGTTAAAGAAATGCACGACAAGCAGTGTGGCAAAACTGAAGAGATGTGAGAGCGCCTGCGCACGGGCAATATACCCTCCCCGATCGGGTTCAAGCATGCGCAATACGCCATCGTGAAAAGGCGGATAACGCAGACGCCACGATGCAAACGGGTGCGTCTGCCCCGATGGCGGTGTCTGCGTGGTCAGCAGATTCATGGCTTCATCCCAGGAAAGCAGATGACCAAACCACGGCAGCCGCCATGCGACATACAGAAAAATGACCATCCCCATGAACAACCATTCCGAAAGCCTTGCGGGCGGAGCGTGAACCACGATTGGCAGAGCGCGGCGGGGTGTCATTGCGAACAGCGATTGTCGACCGAAGCTTCAGCCCAATGGCATCGTGCGGCGGTGTCAAGCGGTCGCCGTCCCGACGGCGCTTCTATCAGGACCGCGGTGCAAGCGCTTTCCGCCCGGCAAAACGCGCCCGGCCACCAAGTGCACGTCCGATGCGCAGGCACTCGTTCCATTTTACCATGCGTTCGCTCCGACAAAACGATCCGACTTTAAGCTGACCGGCGTCGGTTGCCACGGCCAGATGGCCGATGAACGCATCCTCCGTTTCGCCGCTGCGCGCACTCACAACGGGCGCCCAGCCGGCCTCCTGCGTAAGGCGGATGGCGTCGACCGTTTCGGTTACCGTGCCAATCTGGTTTAGTTTGATCAACACGCTGTTGGCGGCGCCGCGGGCGATGCCTTCGCGGATGCGCGCCATGTTGGTCGTGAACAGGTCGTCCCCAATGATCTGGGTGTCGGCGCCGCACGCGGCATAAAAACGCTCCCACCCGCCCCAGTCGGTGTCGGCCGCGGGATCCTCGATCGACACGACCTTGTAGTCGCGGCGCCAGCGGGTCATGAGATCGGTGAATTCCTCCGAGGTCAACGTGCGTCCGTCGAGTTCCAGGCGGTAGGTGCCGGTGGCTTCGTCGTAAAGATCGCTGGCGGCAATATCGAGCGACAGGCTGGCCTCGAGGCCAAGCGTATAGCCCGCCAGCGCGACCGCCTCGGCGAAGACTTCGAACGCCTCTTCGTTCGAACGGAACTCGGGCCAGTAGCCGCCTTCGTCGGCGCAGCCAAACAACGCGCCGCGCCGTTTCATAACATCGCCCGCGGCATGGAAAACATTGAACGTGATCTCGAGCGTCTCGGGATAGTCGCGCGCGCCGGTTGCTATCACCAGCCAGTCCTGGATGTCGGTGCGCCAGTTGGCGTGTGCGCCGCCGCCAAGAATCTGGATTTCCGGCAGCGGAAGCAGTGTTCCCTCCCCCCCGCCAAGCGATTCGAACAACGGAACATCGCGCGCATTGGCCGCCGCACAGGCCGCCGCCATGGAAACCGCGAGGATCGCATTGGCCCCAAGACGCGATTTATTCGGCGTGCCGTCCAGCGCGATCATCGCCTCGTCGAGCCCGCGCTGGTCGAACACATCCCACCCGGCCGCCATGCGCGCAAGTTCGCCGCGGACATTCTCGACAGCGCGAAAGACCGATTTCCCGCGGAATTTCGAACCGCCATCGCGCAGTTCGTGCGCTTCGAATTGCCCGGTCGATGCGCCGCTGGGCACCAGTCCGTGACCGGTGACGCCATTTTCGAGCGTAACCACCGCCTCGATTGTCGGGTTGCCCCGCGAATCATAAATTTGAAATGCGTCAATCGCTCGGATCTTCATGGCGTGAACTCAGCGTTTCCCGGCCCGCGGAGCCAGCGGGACCGTGAACCCTTCACCTTTTGCCAGGCGGTTCTGCTCGTCTTCAAAGGCGGAAGGCGGGATCCAGGTCGCGGATTTATCCATCTATAGAGTAAAGCTCCCTGCCTCCTGGCGGACAAGGAGAGTTTGCCCCCAGCGAAGTATGACCAATGGCGTGTCCAGCTTCGTTGACCCCGCACCTGCCGGATGACGCCATGCCGTGTGGCAATCTCCACGGTTACACATCCCGACGCGACGCCGCACGTCAAAACAAAGCGGCGCTGCTCCACTCGATCGTTTATCTGGGGCCGTCAGTTTCTGCACGTCATCCCATGAATCGAGGTTTTCCAGCACGAACCACTTCAATTTTACAGTATATGAAATGTCGCATGGGCCAGTCTTCGACCCATGACAGCCGGTTTACAGCGTTCTCTGTCTGCCATCTTCCTTGATGAAACTTGAAGCGCGCTGGTTTTGGCGTGATTCTCCGATCGGACGGAAACCAGGAAGCGCGGTCCCCGCATCTTCGATTGGGCCATGGCGGGGTATCGAAAAGATCGGTTGCGGCACAGTTGCTTCACCCAGCATGACAGCCCGTCATCGGAAGGAGTTATGACCACCCCGGAATCATCGCCACAATCACGAGGATCACACGGCCTTGCAGGGGGTTCACCCGCCAGACTCTGCCACGTCGTCACACTGAAACCCCGCACCCGCACATCATGGATTTAATAACCGGCTTTCTAACCCGTTTTCTGAGTCAATTGCAGTCGCCAACGCTGTCCTTTCTGATCGGAGGCGCATTGCTCGCGGCCATGGGAAGCAAACTCACGGTTCCCAACCCGGTTTATCAGTTTATTGTTTTCCTGCTGCTGATGAAGGTCGGCCTGAAGGGGGGCGTGGAAATCCGCGAGGCGAACCTTGGCGAAATGGTGCTGCCTGCCCTGTTCTCTGTTGCAATCGGAGTTGGGATCGTGATTGCCGGTCACGCATTTTTCTCGCTGGTGCGAAGTGTCCGCCGTGAGGATGGCACGGCTACTGCCGGGCTTTTTGGGGCGGTCAGCGCATCCACCCTGGCGGCCGGCATGGTGCTTTTGGAGGAGCAAAACATGGCCTACGAAGCGTGGGTGCCCGCTTTGTATCCTTTCATGGACATCCCGGCGCTTGTTGTGGCCATTGTCCTCGCAAACCTTCATCGGCACCATGCCGAAGGCGGTTCTGCGGGTGCCGAGGGTCCTCGCATTAGCCCATGGAGCATTGTCAGGGAAAGCCTGCAGGGGGCGGCCCTATCGGCCCTCATTCTGGGCACCGCATTAGGGCTGGTGGCACGCCCTGAACAAGTGCTTGAAAGCTTTTACGAACCTCTCTTTCGGGGATTGCTCTCCGTGTTGATGCTGGTTCTTGGAATGGAAGCATGGTCTCGCCTGAAGGAATTGCGGCAGGTTGCGCATTGGTTCGCCATTTATGCCCTGGTCGCGCCCATAATCCATGGGTTGTTTGCGTTCGCTTTGGGTTATGTCGCTTATGTCTGGACTGGGTTCAGTCCCGGTGGCGTGGTGTTGCTGGCGATTATTGCCGCGTCCAATTCCGACATCAGCGGCCCGCCCACCATTCGCGCGGGTATCCCATGGGCGAATCCGTCGTCCTATATCGGGGCTTCAACCAGTGTGGGCACGCCGGTGGCCATCGGGGTGTGCGTACCGATGTTCGTAGCGCTTGGAGAATTTGTTTTTTAATCAGAGCCACAGGAGACTTCACATCATGTTTCATACGGCAACCAAGCTGGTGGTAATCACCGAACACTTCCTGAGTCGCCATGTCTGCGAGATCATTGAAGCCGAGGGAGGAAAGGGATACACGATGATTTCGGCCGGGGGCAAAGGCCTGCATCATCTTCACCCAACCCAAGATCAGGCTACCGTTGTCGAGGGTTTCGATAATCTGAAAATCGAAGTTGTGGTAAAGGAGCGGAAGCGAGCGGAAACCATGGCGGAGCGGCTCGTTCAGGAATGTTTCCGGGATTATCCGGGAGTGTTGTACCTGCAAACTGTCGAGATCTGTCGCCCGGAGCGATTCTGATTTTCCGTTTGGAACAGGATCCGCCACGTCCCGGCTTTACGTGCCCGACCGGATGCCTGCAAATTTCTCCAGGCGCTCTTGCACCTCCCGGGCAAATGCGTCGGTCAGTTCCGCTGCGTATTCCGAAAGATTCGGACCGTCATCGCGGCAAACCGGGCTCAGATCCATCGCAAACACAAGGCCGGTTTCGGCGTCGATGGCATGGCTCTCGTGAAATGTCGCATGGGCCAGTCTTCGACCCATGACAGCCAAATCGTAGCGTTTTCCGCCCGCAATCTGCGAGTCGAACACGCCGTTCAACGCCGCCTGCAGGTTGGTTCTCCCGCCCACCGGCAACGCAATCTTGCGTCCATCAGGGAGCCAATCGAGATCCCGCCAGATCTCGCATCCGTAGATTCTTAGTGGGCGTTCCGCCGCGGGGAGTTGACGGATTGCTGCAATGCATTGCGACAAGACAGCGACGTGTGTGTCATGTTTGTCTGCCGGATTATGCAGATAAAGAACTTCGGGCTGCGCGACGGCAAGGATCGCTGCGACATCTTCCATGAGCCCGGGGTTTGCATGGTCTTTGACTGCCGCGCTGGGGTGATCAAGCTGGATCATGACGCCGTACTCGCCGACCGCAGCGGCTTTGCGTTGTTCCTGCATGCGCACCATGGCCATTTGTTGGTCCGAAAATCCCTTATACAACCCCGCCCGCGCACTGCCGGCGCCGTCGGTCGCTGTCACGCCGCAGAACCAGCGATCCGAACGCCTAAAACATTCCAGAATTCCGTGCGCGGCGAAGAACTCGAGATCGTCCTGATGCGCACCGACGCCCATGTGCGTCGTGCGGGCGAGCGCCGTCTCGATATCAAGACCGTCCGGAACGAAACAGTCGGCTGACGAATTGGTGAAGGTCATAGGGCAGAATGCGGTGCGGTGGGTGGAATGGTTGGGAGGCTCGCCGCCGCAATGGCCTGGCCATGGCGCTTGAACGTTTCGTCGGGTGCGACGAAATGCGTTCTCGCAGCGAGCGCAGGCTCGTGTTGTTGGACGTATCGTTGCGCGACTTCGACAATAAGCTCTCCCCCCGCTCCGCTTGCAACCCGGCCGAGAGCGAGCACATGCGTGAAGTCGTAGAATTGTGCAAAGTACCGGATCGCAGCGCCAAGATAAACGCCGTAACTGGCATAGACATCATAGGCCCACCGCGCTCCTTCAGCCATGGCATCCTGCACGCGCACAAGACGTTCCGGCAATGGCAGATCCTTCGGAACGCCGTCCGGAAACCCATTTAACAACTGGGTCAGCGCCTGCTGCGATAGGTAACGCGCTCCTGTTCCGACATCTCCGGACCATTCCTCAACGTGGCCACCTTCCTCCGCGTTGCGCCAGTCCACAGGCACAAAAGCCAGTTCGTTGAGCCAGCGCATAAGGCGTCCTCCCGGCGCGACATATCCCGCGGCAAGACTTGTACCCAGCGCAAGACCAAGCACTCCGCCGGGCGGCCCTTCCCCCTCTGCAATCATCCGGCGGGCGGCCAGCGCCGTGACGTCACCATCGTTCACAACAGTAATAGGCACATTCCATTCCGTGCCGATCCGTTTGAACAGCGGGCGAACTTTGGCCTCAAAATCCGCTTCGGACACCCCGCGGAACAACGACGCAACGCGTGGCTCATTGTCGACGTATACACCTGCGGCGCTCCCGCCAATGGCATCCACCCGGGGCAGATGCGCCGCCGCACGCCTCAGACTGTCGCGAATTCCCGCTTCATGATAGGCAGGATCAGATTGGAAATACGGATCCCAACGGATCTCTTCGGAGAACACGACGCGTCCATCCTGCACGGCGGCGGCTTTGCGGTCGCTTCCACCAAGATCGAACCCAATGCGGCATCCGTCGAGACCGCCCGCTGCATCCATGACGTCTTCGTTCGCATCCGGCAGCCGATCCAGGGCGCAGGGCTCGATTCGGAACCTGTTGAGATAAATTCTTTGCCCCATGAACTCTGCGTCGAACCCGCGCAGACCGTCCGGCGCGTACAAAAGCTGCAAGGCGCGCACAACGGAATCCGGTGCTGCCACCTGCACATGACAGCCGCCACGCGACCACAACAGGAACTTCAACGAACGCTCCAGGTAACGCAGGGTGGCGTCTGAATATCCCGGAGCGTCGGGCAACACAACCGTGTCGAAGCGCGACACCCCCCCCTCCGGACGTTTCAAAACGATGGCAGCAGGACGGGCACCCGCATGCGCGCGGGCAGCGCCCTCGTAGGCGGCACTCCAAAGCCAGGCCGGACGAAAATCTGTGTCCAATGGTGGGACCATCCCCTGTCCTTGCGGTTGGATGGCACCAGCCGGATTCTCCGGCACGCTCATTGCAAGGCCTCCCCCACTGAGCCGTTCCATTGGTGGAAGGTTTCAATCGCTTCATATTCTGGCAGCCCCAGCGCATCGTATTCCCTCGCTGTTGCGCGATCCAACAAACTGGCTTGCTGCCATGCTTCCGCTCCGCTCTCACGAGACATGGGCGTCTGACTGCGCTGACTTTGGTGACGATAAACAGCTTCGAGTTTGTCCGCCATCTCGGCCGGACTCAGCGGTACTGCCATGTCGATGAGGTGCAATGACAGGGCACGGTCCCCTTCCCGATATAACCAGACGCGACAATCCCGTCGCCAACCCTGGGGGTTGGCGTGCTCCCATGCTTCGCGCAAAAGACGAAACGTCACGGCCGCGACGCTGCTGGGATCGGCCTCGCTACCTGTTGCGAAGATTGCGTGCGGACGTAATTCTTCGAGCAGCTCGGAAAGGCGAGCGACATCCGTTTCCCCCGGTTGAAACCGGCGGTAGCGTCCTGCTTCGTAAAACGGCAGATCGAGAAACCGGATGCGCGAGCGTGCCACTCCGCAAATCTCGGCAGCGGCGCGGGATTCCCCGCGTCGGATGGCGGCTTTCACGCGTCGGATCTCCTGTGTATCGAGGTCAAATGGGCCCTTGCACTCCAGGTGTTGCCGGACAAGCGCGGCAAGACCTGATCGTGCACCCGCGTCCATTTCGTGGACAAGATCTGTTGCCAGCCATACAAGCAGATCCGGCACGGCGAGGTTGCCCGAGGTGAGACAGCCAAGAGTAAGATCGTGCCCCTGATCGGACAGACGGTGCAATGTGCCTGCCATCGCGCGTTCGGCATCGAGTGGTTCTGGACTCAGCACCAGGACGCGTTTGGAAGCCGGCTCGGCACGCTCAGGCCGGGTCGAATCGTCCGCGCCCGGTTTGCCCCCGGGCCAGCCGGTGATTGTGTGCTGAAGCTCATTAAAAATCCGGATGTTCAGATTGTAAGCCGGACCCTGCTCGGTAATGAGATCGGCCAGACGATGCACAGTATAATCTTCATCCACAAGTTTGAGGATGGGTTTGGCCGTTTGGCGTCCCAACCAGACAACCGCCTTTCTGCGAAGGCGCGCGGTCCATTCCACAGGACCTGTACGCCATGGATGTTTGAAGCGCGTGAGCTCCGACGCAGCTGGGGTATCAAGCAGAAATCGGCAGGCGCCATGACGCTGAAGGAAACTGGCAGGCAACGCGGCGTCCTGCGGCGCTTCCACTGCCTGAGCAACCACCGCAGCCTTTGCAGCGCCCCAGGCAAGCAGCACCACTTTGCGCGCTTCCAAAATGGTGCCGACCCCCATGGTAATGGCGTGGCGTGGCACATTGGCTTCCCCAAGGAAATCGCGAGCCGCATCCCGCCGGGTCAGGCTGTCGAGCGTGACCAACCGCGTTCTTGATTCCGGGTTCGACCCGGGTTCATTAAAGCCGATGTGACCCGTGCGTCCAATACCGAGCACCTGCAAGTCGAGTCCTCCGGCAAGCGCAATGCGAGCTTCATATTCGCGGCAATGCGCGAACACATCGTGCCGCGCCACGGTGCCGTCCGGCAGATGCGCATTTTCCGGAGCTAAATCGATTCGATCGAATAATTGCTCCTGCATAAAGCGCCGGTAACTCTCCGGATGGGTGGGTGCGAGCCCGTAATATTCGTCGAGGTTGAAGCTGACGACATTGCGGAAGGACAACCCCTCATCGCGATGCATTGCGATAAGTCGCCGGTAAAGCCTCACGGGTGTGGAGCCGGTGGCAAGGCCAAGCACGAAATGGCGTCCGGCTGCGGCGCGCTCACGGATGGCGGCTGCGATCTCGGCCGCAAGCACGGCACTGGCTGTGTCCGCGTCGGCATGAACGTGAACGGCGACACGCTCGAACTGCGCAGTTTCGAAGGATTGCGACGGAATCATGATAAGGAGACCATGACACAAGCGGACAGGCAGATTCTTGCCGGTTTTGCTCCAAAATATGCATTTTTGGCTTTAGCCATGGTTCCGCTGCGATTGTGATAAATTCAATGAAAGCGGCACAGAAATCAGACAGTTGTCGTGCGTGCCGTTTTGCATTCTGCACAAGGTCAGACCAGATTCCCTTAGTGGACCTGCTGTTGCATGCTGCGGAATCCCTACCGGAACCCGCGGATTATTTCGCCGGAACGGGCGGGCACCCTTGGGTTTGGCCCCGCAATGTGGTGGTTTTCCTGAGAAAAACCTGCGCCGACCTGCAGCGGCGCACCTTTGAAAGTCGGCTCCACACCCGCCATGTGCTTGTGGCAAACCTGGCCACTGCAGGCACGATCAATATCGATGGGGTGCCTTTTCCCCTTCGTCCAGGCCATGTGCATCTGGTTTTTCCATGGCAATTCCATACGTATCACGATGTCGAAGCGAAAACATTGCGCTGGTTGTTCGTCACATTTGAAACGGACAACACCGGACATCTTGAGCCCTTGCGGCATGTGTCACCGAGCCTGACCGCGACGATGCGCCAAACGCTCGAGCGCGTGGCCCGCCTTGCTGGAGCAGGCAGCCCGGCACCGTGGGTACAGCGCATGCAAATGGAGCTGGCAGATCTGCTGGCCGCACTGGCTGGCGTCGCATCCCGCACTGCTCCGACCCCAGCTCGCGCAGAATTGTCCTGCGAACGTGGCGTGTCAACACTTCTGCAGCGCATCCGCTCGGTGGACGGGACCCTGCGCATCCCGGAGATCGCCGCACAATTGGGATTATCGGAAAGCCGTTTGCGCTCGGCATTCCGTCAGGCGTTTGGACTGAGTCTCGGCGCATACCTGCGAGCGGCGCGTTTGCATAGAGCGTGCGCCATGTTAAGAGATTCCGGCGCACAGATTTCGCGCGTGGCCCTGGAAAACGGGTTCGATTCTCCATCGGCCTTTAGCCGGGCGTTTAAAGCGTGGGCAGGAATATCACCTCGAACATGGAAAAGGCGCGCACACGAGGAAGCGATGGGGTTCCGCTCGGCGTCCCTATCTCGTAACTCGGGATCAAGAGCCTTAACTGGCACCTGCAAAGCGCAAGCCTACCAATTCCCCCGCTGTCCTTAAAAGGGCAGCCGTGGGCTCCGTAGCGCAGCGAGACATATCGCGATCCGAACGGGCCAAAGATGTGGTCAAACGAAGCCACGACAAAATCGTAGGTGCCGGTGATGCCAGACTTGTCTTCGGCTCCCCTGAGACTGCCCCCTCCCTTCCACCACACGCAAGGTGATCGAGAGCCGGAGATGATAGCGCCCGCCGTGTTTGAAGAGCGAGACACCTTCACACAAGGGTTCCGGCTTGAACTACTTCTGCCAAGGGGAGAAGACCCGCAACAGTCCATCCAGGCGCTTATTCAGAAGGCCAATGTGGCCGCTCTGCTAAGCGAGGTAGAGCGAGCCATCATCATCCTCAAAAAGGATCAGATCGATCGAGTGGGACATCGGCAACTGCGTTGGCACCCGATACGGCCCAACCGCCTCGCGCGTTGTGCTCTCAAGCAGAAACGTGCCGCCAAACTGCCCACGAATCCATTGCGCCAGCGGCACCCCCCTGTTGAAGTTTAAGCCTGCCACAACGTAGTGATTGTCGCGCGAGGGCGAGAAATGAATTTTTGGAGCCCAAAGTGCGCGGCGCACGACGTGCCCCTCGGGCACGATAGCACACGCGAACTCGTTAGGGGTCGTGGTGTCCTTCCCATCGAGTCCAAGGACATGGTAGTCGCGCATCCATTCGGGGCCGTCATCAAGCTTCCATACGAGGCCCATCGGTATATACTCGCGAAGGTCTTCTGAACGCCAGATCCGCAATCCATCGCTGGTATTGTTACCGCCTCTCGGTTCGTGCCCCTCAGGGCGGGACGTGCCCGTGAGGTAGTAGACGTCGCGACCGACAGTGATGTGCGGGTCGCGCAGCCACGCATCGAACATCAGCCGAACATGCTTATTACCTGGGGATGTGTGGTAACGTTCCTCATTTGATCGTTTCCTGCACGATCGGGATCTCGGCGATCTCACCACCCGCGATGATCCGCGTGATTGCTCGGACGGATTGTTTTCGACACCAGGGAAAACGTCCTTGTCGCCGAGCTTTCCGATCCGTTGAGGCGCAAGGCCCATGCAGAATTATGACACACCGCAGTTTCCAGCTGCCATCAATCTCAGTGTGCAGAGGCATGACTTCACAGGGAAGAAACAGCGCTTACTGGAGCTTGTGAAATCTCATCGGGCCGGAGGAATTGGAATTAAGACTTAAGGCTTTCAACAAAACTGGAAGATGTTTGACCTTTCAAAATTCAATCTTTCTTTGCTCGCGTGTCAATCCAGCGGGTATGCTGTCACAGGCTGCAACGCGGTATTCCGGAAACCTTCCCTCTCAAGGCAGGTTCATTCCGTCCAACCGCAGCTCTCTCTGGGTCGGAACCGGGCAGGCACAAGGAGTGGCGATTCGGCAAGCAGCTCGGCGGTGGCCTCGGGTCCCTCCAGGATCCTCAGCGCTGCCCCGACAGCAACGCGACCAATTTCCTCCTCGTCAAAACTCACTGACGCCAGCGGAGGAAGACAGATCTCAGCAAAATGATCGTCGAACCCCACCACGGCAATTTCCCGTCCTGGTCGCAGCCCGCGTTCCGTCATCCATGCATAGAGTCCGAGCGCGGCAACATCGTTCCAGCAAACCACCGCATCGACCGAACTCGCCTGAAACCCGCTGCGGACAATGCCTTCCCGCCAGGCTGTGATCGCGGCGCCATCGTTTCGTCTAAGAACGTCTTCACTGGCTCCTTCAATGTTAATACTCATCAATTCAACGTCGCGCCGCCGGCAGGCATCTTTCAGGGCAACAAGTCGGTCGCTGCCGGGTGCGACAGCTGCCTGCGCAAGCCCGAGCCACGCAACCCGTTTGCGGCCCAGCCCGCACAAATGGGAGACGATATCCTCGACTGCGGCGCGCATGTCATTAAGCACAACAGGGATCCGGCCCCCTGCCGGCTGACCGCCTACAAGCACCGGCGCCACCGGCAACCGGGCAAGGGATTCCGTCTCTCGTTCCAGAAAGAGAATGGCCACATCAACCCGCCTCTGACGCAAATATGCCTCAGCACAACGCACCGGATCGGGTTCGCTCGCCAACAGCAGCACACTGTAATTTGTGGCTGCCGCAGAACGCTCGATTCCCGCAAGAATCGGACCCCAGTAATAATTTCGGAAATACTCCGGACTCGGAACCACGATCGCAATCTGCTGAGTGCGTCCCATTGCGAGCGCTCGGGCTGCGAGATTTGGCTGGTAATCGAGCTTGCGCGCGGCCTTCTCAACCCGGTCGACAACCCCGGGAGTGATCTTCAGATCTTTTGCCTTTCCGGAAAGAACATAGCTGACGGTTGCACGTGTGACACCCGCCAACAACGCGATGTCATCCTGCGTGGCACGCTGGGAAAGCTTTTTTCGCACTCTCTAAGAATGAAGATCCGATCATCCCCAAGGCATTGCAAGACAATTTCAACGCATCATGGGTGAGCTGTAACCGCGATGGGGAACCGTTCGACGGTCATCCGATACTCATTCATGAAAGACGAACTCCGGCAGCAAATTATCGGGAACCAAACCTTTCAGCTTTGCAGGACAACCCGATGGAACCCTCGCGTGTTCAGGGACCGACGCACCTGCCAGCAGGCAACGCGCGCTGGGCCGTGGAGGGATCCCTGCTGAGGCGCTGCAAGCAACTGTGTCTGTTGCAAGGGAGAATTTGAGGATGCTTTAGGGGTATATGGAGCTGGAAACAGGAGTCAGCGCTATCTCACAGGTTGCGTCCGCAAGTGGTTTGGAGGGCCACGCACTGTCGTGGCCCATTTATAACATGGCCAGTGGCGCTGATTATCAAAATGCATCCAGAGCCTGGTGATGCGCTCCGGAGCCAGTCTGCAGCACAGTCCGGTAAGCTGTGCCCTGAACAGGAATGAGGATAGCGACGTGGCGTTCCCGTTCGTTACGGCCTTGTGCGCAGGTGCGGAGAAGCCATAGGGAGAGGTGTGATGTGTTGAAAGCCTTCAATCCGCTTGACACCACAGCTCCTGCGTCGAGTCTCATCTGTTCACTGGCTTGAGTATCGCGCAAAACTCCGATTTCCCGATGAGCACCCAAGAGCGACCCCGTTGTCCATTCGATCCGTTTCGCAAGGCGCGCGAAGCTAAGGGAGTTCATTCCGCTCGGCTCGACGGCGAAGACCCGATTCCCATTTTGTTGCGGATGAAAGACATCCGGGCTGCTGCGAAGGATTGGGCCACGTTCAGCTCCGACGCGCCGTTCCGCGTGCCGATACCGTCGGAGGAAAAGATGCGCTCTGTCCGGCAGCTCCCCATCGAGGTCAATCCGCCGGAGCACATCGAATACCGCGCGATCGTCGAGCCTTTCTTCACACAGTTCAAAGATGAAGAACATGTTGCGAAGATCAACGAACTGATCGCCGACCATCTTAAACTTGCTCTTGAGCAGCCAGAAATCGAGCTGGTCCGCGGGTTTGCCTTGCCCCTGCAGTCGCGCTCCCTGGCTCTTCTGATGAAGACGCCCATCGAGGAAGCCGAAGAGTGGCTCTCATGGGGACTGCACGTCTTCTTTCCCGGCCCGGACGGCAAACACAAAGGCCAGGAGCTTGAGGATTACATTCACAGGAAGCTGGATGAGGCTGTGACTTCCCCCGGCAAGGACATGTTCAGCGCGCTTGTCCATGCGCAATTTCAGGGTCGTCCGCTGACGCGCGAGGAAATGGTCGGTTTTGCGAATCTTGCGTTTGCTGGCGGGAGAGACACAATGATTAACAGTATTGTTTTTGCGTTTGCCCATCTTGCGCGCGATCCGCAGGCAATCGGCTGGCTTCGCGAAGATCCCAAGCGCATAATTCTTGCCTCCGAGGAACTTTTCCGCGCGCTCTCGCCGGTCTCGCTTCTGGGAAGGATATGTCCCCATGGTGCAAATATTCATGGGGTCGATGTGGCTCCCAATGGACGGGTGGCTTTTGGCTGGGCGGCGGCCAACTTCGATGAAACCGTGTTTGAAGAGCCGGAGGAAGTGCGCCTGGACCGCAAGCCAAACCCGCATATCGCATTTGGCTATGGCCCACACACCTGTTTGGGAGCCCCTCACGCCCGCCTTGTGATCCGTTCGCTTCTGCTTCAGATCGCGGAGAAAATACAAACCATTGCCATCCTTGAAGAAGAGATCAACTACGAGCGCCGGGACGATATCGAGCGCTTCGCAGGCTACCATATGCTTCGTGTTCGCCTTGAACCGCGGACCCAGCGATAAAGCCGATTGTTATCGGGCGAGTGCGAAAGGAATGGTCAAACTATCGGGATTGATCGCGAAACGAATGACTTTTCATGAAGTATGTCAGCGGGCCCGAGCGGGAGATTGTCGGTGACCTTCTAAATAACCCCGCAGGGGTGAGCCGCCGGGCGGCAGCGAATCAATCCCGTTATCCATTTTCGGGATGAGAACCCGCACTGCAACAAAATCCCTTGCTGCGCCGTACTATTCATGAGACGATCTCCGTTCCACTCACCCAGACCCTATCGTCCAGCGGTTAGGACACTGCCCTTTCACGGCGGTAACACGGGTTCGAATCCCGTTAGGGTCGCCATTCGCGCCAGCGAAAGGCGAGTGCGCAGCACATTCGAACCCGTAGGGTTTGATCGCGAAGGAATACGCCGCCGCCCATGCACGGTTGGCCGGGGCTGCGACGATCCTGGAGGCATCGGATTTCTTTGTCAGGAACTCGATCCGCTCCGAGTTGCAGCGCACCGTGCCCGCGGTGCTCGAAGAATTCAGCGCTTCCAAGCGGCAGGACAATTTGAGCAACCGCTACATCACCGACACCCACTGGCGGCTCAAGAGGTTCGCCGCCGCGTTCAACATCGGGATCACCCACATCCGAACTCGCGACTTTGAGGACTGGCTCCGGTCGCTGGGCGTCGGGGCGCGGACCCGGAACAACTACCGGACGCTCATCAGCACGATGTTCACCTACGCCCGGAAGCGCGGCTACCTGCCCAAGGATCGGCAGCACGAGGTCATGAATGTCGAACGTCTGAAAGTCCGAGGCGGCGCAATCCAGGTGTTCACCCCGTCCGAACTGGCCGAAATGATGGCGGTCGCCGAGGGCCAAGCTGCCGTCGCGGTTGCCATCGGGGCGTTCGCCGGAGTTCGCTCCGCCGAGATCCCCCGGCTCAACTGGGAGGAGGACGTGATCGACCTGGGCTGTGATCAGGCCAAGAGCGCTTCGCGCCGGCTGGCTCCGATTCTGCCCGCCCTCCGCGCATGGCTGGAGCCGCACAAAAAACCGCACGGCCCTGTCCTCCGCTACAGTCTGCCGGTTTGTCTCGCCGAGGCCTTCAAGAGCGTTGCGAAAAAAGTCACCGTGCGGCGGCAGGAGTCCGATCCAGAGGCGGCAGCGTTCGTCTGGAAACACAATGCTCTGCGCCATTCCTACGCAAGCTACCGCATGGCCGAGGTTCAGGACGCGGCAAAGGTCAGTCTGGAAATGGGCAACTCGCCGCAGAAAATCTTCAACAACTACCGGGAGGTCGTGACCAAGAGTCAGGCGGCCGCATGATCTTGACCGTGAAATCGCCCGTGCCCGTGAATCCCCCAATGCCGAGGTCTTCGCCGATGGCCGGGTCGGATACCAGAACCGGGTAGGTTCTTCCGTTCCACGTCACCGGCTCGCCGATCTCGGCAAGTATTTCGGCCGCATCAGCGGCCATTTCGTCTTTGATGCTCACGCCCGAACGGGCGCTGTCAACGGGCAGGGATCAAATTCCGAACCGTTCCTGCAATTGATCCGATTGCTGCCGGAACTTCGTGCGGTTCGAGTGTTTGAGCTTGCGGAGGTTCTCCAGCTTCCACCGGATTGCAGGCATCTCCGAAAGATGCGAGCACGGTGCCGCATCCCATTCCGGTTCAGCCCCGACAAGGCTGATGAGAAATTGTCGGTGTTCCGGCGTTACCGCCGCCGGTAGTTCTGATCGGAGCCGTTCGCGCACGGCAAGCAGATCGTCGAGCGCCACGGGTTCGCGGGCCATCCCGGCAAACTCGTTCTCGAAAGCTGCGGCAATGTCCAGGGGGCGCGAAAAGAGAACCTCTTGAACCGGGCGATTGTGCCCCGCGAGGTAGCAGACGAAACAATCGACGGTCTTCGGCGTGAGACCGCCGCCCGCATAAAGGCCATGCACGTCGAAAAGATCCCTTGGATGCTGGCGGTCCATCGCCGCAACCAGCTTGCTCCCCTAAAGCTCGGAGGCGGCGAGCGTATTGATCGTCATGCCTGTCGCGAACAGGGATCGGGCCGCAGGCATCATGGTCCGGGTCTCGACAGGAAGCACGGTGCCCCGGAAGACGTGATTGGCTTCGACCTTCACAAGACTCGGGCCACGGCGGATGAACAGCTTGCTTTCCTCGCCGCTCTTGGAAGCGACCACCTCCGCGTCCATGCCTTGCCGCACCAGCGCGGCGCGCGTTGATGTGAGGGCGGCGGCAATTGATTGCAGCGCCTCGGTGCGCCCCACCCGGTGATCGGCGAACACCAGATCGATATCGACCGAAAGCCGCGGCATATCGGCGACGAAAAGGTTGATCGCGGTGCCGCCTTTCATGGCAAAAGGACTGCCGTCGAAGACTGACGGAGCTGCGTCGATCAACAGGCGAACCAGATTGATGTAGCCCGGTTCCATCACGGTTTCAGAATGAGCGTGCGTCCGCCTTTGACCCGCGCGACCCAGCGGCTCGTTCCAATGCGCTTTCCCGCCGTTTTCCGCGCTTCCGCTGCCCACGGCAGCGAGAGTTCCTCCGCCCAGGAGAGGCAAAGGCGCAATGCCTTCTGTTGATCGCAAGCCTTCAACAGCGTGCCGAGCACATCGGTCCGCAAGGAACGCGCGGCTTCCATGATCAGCCGCGCTTCCTCGATCTCCTGGTAAACTCCCACTTCGCTGAGCATCTCCAGCAGAGCCCTCTCGGGCACCGAAACGGGCGGGCCATCGGGCAACTCGGGCAATGGCTGCAGGCCGAAGTCGTGTGGCAATTTCGCCGAGAAAAGCTCGCGCACCGTGAACCGGGCCGGGAACCGCTCCGAAAACCATTTTGGTAACCGGGTATTCTTGCGCCCCCAAAGCGTCAGCGTTTCCATGGCGGGCAGATTGTGCCGCAACCCCTGCCAGGCCAGTGCTGTCTTTCCCCCGACGTGAAACCCGGGCATGCGATCTGCGAGAAACCGCAGACATCCGTCACGCGTGAGCCTGTCCCCGGCCAGCATGTAGGCTCCCCGGGCAAGCCTTTCGAGCCACCCGGACTTCGCATAAAAATAGGCCAGATCGGAGGAAACTCCGTAACCTGCGAGATCGGCGCTGTTCAAGGGCCTTCCGCGCTGCGCGGAGGTTTGGAGGCGTTTGATTATGCTGCCGTTGTCACTTCGAGTCACGCTCGGTTATTAGCATCTATTCCAATCACATGCAATCAGAATGATTAATCTGGATGCTGTAAATCGAGCGCCACTCGATTTGTGGGAATTGTCTCAAACTCTCAGAAATACTCCCCGCGACCAGGTTGATCCGGCAGGTGGCGGTGCCGTCGAGTTACACCAGCACCGGGCCTTCGAGAGCGGCGAAGACGGTCGGGGCATTCGCCTCCTTCGTCACCGCGCCCACCGGGATCTGGCCTTTCGTCGCCATCAGGTGAACGGTGTCGCCGGGGCCGAGCGCGATCCCGAGATTGGCTTTGAGGGTGATCGTTTTCGCGATACTCGCTCCAACCGGAAGATCCAGAGTGAGTTGCGCCTTTCCACGAGGTTCTGAAATATCGCCCCGCGACCTGTCACACCCGTCACACCACCCACTGTGGAAATCGCTCTTTTGTGGGAAATGGCGACAGACGGCATTGGCTTTCACGGGCAAGTAAGCATGCTCGACAACACGCTTGGAAAAACCCTCGGTCAGCACCTCAAAGAACTCCGTCTAGCGAAGGAGTTCTCGCTGCGCACGCTGGGAACGAAGGTGAGCGTCACCGCCCCGCATCTCAGCGACATCGAGCAGGGCAATCGTCAACCCTCCGAAGAACTCCTCGCACGCCTTGCAGAAGCGCTGGAAACGGCCCTCGAAGACATCCTTCGCTACTCGAAACGTCCCCCGGCGAAGCAGATGGAAGAATTGATCGAGCAAGATCCGCAATACGGACTTGCGTTCAGAAAGTTCGTGGACGCCGTCCGCGAGAAGAACATTTCGCCCGAGAAGATCCACGACATCACCAAAAACCTTACACCCAGCAAGACATGAACCGCGCCTCTCCATCGTGTCCTTTGCGCGAAACTGTTTTACGCTCATGATCCCGCGCCAAGCACGCAAAGCCCGCCAAGTTTTTGATTTTATGAATTCCGAATCCCCTTCGCGTTTTTTTCGCCCTTTGCGCGAAACCCTTTTGGTCCCCACCATCTCGCACACCCTCGCGGGCGGACGCCACAATCTCCAGCGCCGGAGCAACGAAAACGAGCGCCAACAGATCAGCCGGGCGCGAAAGATTCTCTGCGACCTGTTCCCACTCCCCGGCGACCCCTTCCATAATTTCACCGACGGCTATGGCATCCTGTTCCACGTCGAAGTCTCTGCCGTTCAACGGACAACCCGTGCTTGGGATGATACCGAACACGTCGACGAAGATGCGGTTCCCACCGGAGCCGGTCAATTCAACCCAGAGGACCTCGAAGGGTTCTCAATTCACTCCACTTAATGTCGGTAAAAATGAATCTCACCGACTACCATGCAAAATACTTCGCCCACGAGCTGACCAAGCGCTGCTCGTCGGATAGCCTTGAAAAGCTGGCCGGCGCGGTGGCGGGTGCTCAGGTTGATCTGAATCCGCACCAAGTGGATGCGGCGTTGTTTGCTTTCAATTCTCCGCTGTCAAAAGGCGCGCTGCTCGCCGACGAAGTGGGTCTCGGCAAGACGATTGAAGCGGGGCTGGTGCTTTCGCAGAAATGGGCAGAGCGAAAGCGCCTTATCCTGGTCATCGTCCCATCGAATCTGCGAAAGCAATGGCACCAGGAATTGACGGAAAAATTCTTCCTGCCGTGCCGCATCCTCGAAACAAAATCCTACAATGCCGCAGTCCGGCAGGGGCGTTTCCGCCCGTTTGAGGGAGAGGACATTGTCATCTGCTCCTACCAGTTCGCACGCAATAAGGCAGCGGATGTCGCGAATACCGCATGGGATCTCGTCGTGATGGACGAGGCGCACCGGTTGCGAAATGTTTACAAGCCCTCGAACATCATCGCCAATACGCTCAAGCTGGCGTTGGCCAATAAAAACAAGCTACTGCTCACCGCCACACCGCTTCAAAACTCGCTGCTCGAACTCTTCGGCCTCGTCAGCTTCATCGACGAGCACTCGTTCGGCGACCTCAAGAGTTTCCGGGAACAATTCGCAAACCTCAGCCAGCAACAGGTCTTCGATACGCTCAAGGCTCGCCTCAAGCCGATCTGCCACCGGACGCTTCGCCGACAGGTCACGGCCTATATTCCTTACACCAAGCGGTTGCCGCTGGTAGAGGAATTTACCCCGGAGGAGGGTGAGGACCGGCTTTACGAGCTGGTTTCCGAATATCTCCGCCGTCCCAATCTTCAAGCGCTCCCACCCAGTCAACGCTCCCTCATGACGTTGGTGCTCCGCAAATTGCTCGCATCCTCGACCTTCGCCATCGCCGGGGCACTCGAATCCATCTCCACCCGTCTTCGAGCCAAACTTCAAAGGAAGGAGCCGGCTGAATCGCTCGAGGAGGAACTCGATCAGGACTACGAAGCCCTCGATGAAACCGCCGAGGAATGGGACGACTCTGTTACTGAGGAAGCGCTGACGGATGCCGACCGCGCGGCCATCGAATCCGAGGTTGCCGACCTCGATCAGTTCGCGACCCTCGCCACCTCCATCTCTCACAACGCCAAGGGTAAGGCGCTTTTGAAGGCGCTCGCAGTGGCTTTTGCCAAAGCGCGCGAACTCGGTGCCGCCGAAAAAGCCATCATCTTCACGGAGTCGCGCAAGACCCAGAGCTACTTATTGCGTTTGCTCGCGGATAGTCAGTTTTCCGAGGGAATCGTTCTGTTCAACGGCTCCAACACGGACGACCGCTCCAAATTCATTTATTCCGCGTGGATGGAGAAGCATCAAGGCACGGATCGCATCTCCGGCTCGAAGACCGCCGACATGCGCTCGGCATTGGTTGACTATTTCCGCGATGAAGGACGCATCATGATCGCCACGGAGGCCGGCGCGGAAGGCATCAACCTCCAATTCTGCTCCCTCGTCGTGAACTACGACCTACCCTGGAATCCGCAGCGCATCGAACAGCGCATTGGCCGGTGTCACCGTTACGGACAAAAGCATGATGTCGTGGTGGTGAATTTTTTGAATCGTAAAAACGCTGCCGACCAGCGGGTCTATCAATTGCTTTCGGAAAAGTTCCAGCTTTTCGAAGGTGTCTTTGGCGCGAGCGATGAGGTGCTCGGTGCCATTGAGAGCGGTGTCGATTTCGAGAAACGCATCAACGACATCTACCAAAGTTGCCGCAAGCATGAGGAAATTAAGGTGGCCTTCGACCAACTCCAGCTGGAACTGAGCCTTGAAATCAACGAGTCCATGACCGCTACCCGGCGCAAGCTGCTCGAAAATTTCGATGACGAGGTTCGTGAAAAACTCAAGGTCAGCGATGAAGCGTCGAAGTCCTACCTTAATCGCTACGAGCTCCTGCTGACACAACTCACCCGGCATGAGTTGAATGGGCATGCCCGGTTCCGTGATGATTCATCCTTCATTCTTCATACCGCACCCTTCCCCGGGATCCCCAGCATTCCTCTCGGCCTCTACGAACTCCCCCGCCGTTCGGGTGAGGCGCACCTTTACCGCCTGAACCATCCACTTGCAGAGGCTGTGATCGCGCAGGCAAAATCGCGGGATTTGCCGGTGCAGGAAGTCTGCTTCGACTATGGCGGACACGACGGCAAGGTCAGCAGCCTCGAATCGCTGGTCGGTAAATCGGGCTGGCTGACCCTCTCCTGCTTTTCCGTCGAGTCACTCGATCAGGCCGAAGATCATTTGATCTTTGCCGCTGTAACCGACGACGGAGCTGCGCTCGATGACGAAGTGATCCCACGGATGTTCACGCTGTCGGGAAATCTTGTCTCACGCGAAGCCGCGAAGAACGCGAAGGAAACCGGGGAAGCGGAAATATCTGTGGCCTTTCAATCGTCATCTCTCCTTCGCGGCTTCGCGGCTTCGCGTGAGTCCTTAGAGCAGATCACAGAACTTCGCCAAGCCTCCATCCGACGCACGATTTCCGAGCGCAATGCCCGCTTCTTTGAGGCCGAGGCGGAAAAGCTCGAAGGCTGGGCTGATGACTTAAAGCTCGGGCTTGAACGGGAGATCAAGGAGATTGATCGCCAGATCAAGGAAGCCCGCCGGGCCGCGACAACTGCGCTTACTCTGGAAGAAAAACTTGCCGGTCAAAAACAGATCAAGGCGCTGGAATCACATCGCAACGAGAAACGCCGCTCGCTCTTTGAGGCACAGGACAAGGTTGACCAGCAGCGGGAGTCCCTCATTGCCTCGCTTGAGGGAAAACTCGGCCAGAGCCATTTCACCAACCACCTCTTTGCCATCCGATGGCAAATGCATTAACCCTTAGGGTTAAAGCATTCTTGACATCCTTCTTTCCCCGTGCAGATTTCCTTCATCAATAAAAAACTCGCAAAACTGCTGGGGAACCAGAAGGAGACACTTCGCACCTACGGTCCGGACAACGGTAAACGGATCCTCCTCCGGCTCCAGCAGGTGGCGGATTCGGTGAATCTGGCGGAACTCGCCAAACTCCCGCAGACGCGGGTCCATGAACTGAAAGCCAACCGTGATGAACAGATTTCCGTGGATGTGAAACATCCATACCGCCTGCTGATGATTCCCGATCACGCCATGCACCTGGAACCACCCCGAAAAGAAGATGGTGGTCTCGACTGGGGGCTCATCACTGCCGTTATTGTGACTGAAATCGCGGACACCCACTGAAAATGAGCATGAAATACACATTCGAACCCGATTATGCCTTCCCTCCTGGCGAGACTCTTCTGGAA
>CAZZCL010000008.1:28720-55685 GCA_964652295.1 uncultured Chthoniobacterales bacterium | reverse complement strand
GACAGAGACAGTCGAGCCCAGTCATATCGAGGCGCTCGAGATCGGTGAGGAGAGCGGTGCGCACGTGATGCCACAATGGCGGCAAACCCTCCTTCACGAACGCGCTTGCGAGTGCTTCATCGCGAAAGCGTTCCACACGGCTGCGCACGGCGGGATTCTCGCGCAGATCGCCTGCGAGCCGGGCGGCGGCATGATGAAACCGTGCGCGCGCTTCATGGCGCGGGTCTTCCAGGATACCTGCAATGAGCCGCACCGCGCGTTTGACTGCGGCGTCGGCGATGAGAGACGCAACCAGATCACCGACCACAGGAATTCTAAGCACGGCAAGCTGACCGGCGATTGATCGGGCAAGAAAATCCTTGTTATCCACCAGCATGCGCCCCGCGACGCGCAGACCTTCATCCAGGAGGAGCTGATGGCTGCCACTGGCCACCACGCCATCGACGGCGGCGGCCGCCGCGCTGGCGGCATCCATTGTCCGGAGTTTACCGGCCACCTGCGCGTGCAGGAACCGGTCCACATCGGCATCCTCAAGACCGCGGATCAAGGCGGGCAGAAACCCGCACGCAGCGTCGGCGATTTGGGCTGCGTTCTCCGGCGCAGCAAGCCAGCGGGCAGCCATGCCCGCGGGATCCATCGCCACCAGCCTGGCTGTCACCGCGGCGGGATCCAGAAAGTTCTCGGATACAAACCCGCCGATATTGGCTGCTATCCGGTCTCGGTTACGAGGGATGATGGCGGTATGCGGAATGGGAATGCCAAGGGGATGACGAAACAAGGCCACTACGGCGAACCAATCCGCAAGAGCGCCAACCATGGCGGCTTCGGCGAACGCCTCGACCGCTGCGAGCCCTGGAAAAATCTCCTTCCATGCGCGCGCCGCGAGGAATACGGCGAACATCAACGCCAACAGCAGTAGGGGCAGGCGTCTGGCGCTCCGCATCGCGCGGTGCCGTTCGTCCTCGGGCTGCATCATGCTCGTGAGATCGGGTTGCAGCGCGGGCTGCAAACTGTCTTCCAGATTCTCGATGGCTTGACATTTTCCATCGACGCCCCATTTAGTGAGGTCTTTATGGAAATGCAAGTGTTGCAAAAGGACGACGATCTGACGGTCATCGCCCTTGATGGCCGTCTGGATCTCGCAGGGGTACAGGAAATTCAAAACCAATTCTACGGACACACCGCCGAGGGCAAGAAGTCCACCATCCTTGATATGAGCAAGGTGAGCTTTCTCGCATCGCTCGGCATTCGCATGCTGGTGGAAACAGCCAAGGGATTGCGAACAACCAATGCGAAGCTCGTGCTGCTTAAGCCGCAGGATTTGGTCGAGAGAAGCCTGCGCTCCTCGGGGCTCGACGTGATCCTATCAATTACCCAGGACGAAGACGAAGCCCGCAAACTGGCTTCTGTATCGCCGTGAACCCGGGAAGAGACGCATCCGGGGCAGGTCGGCGCGGGCTCAGCCATCGCGGTGTCAACCATGCACAGGATCGTCATTTGCGAAGGAAAGAACAATCGGTTCGCAGGTGCCTGCGATCAATGAGGCGGCCAGACTGCGGGTGAATCCCCGCCTCTCATGCTCTTGCCGTTGGCACGCCACACAGCTTTGTTTACTTAACTGCAAATGGACCCGGAACCAAAGCACGGCTCGCAAACCTTGTGTTTCGCTCGCTCGGTTCCAAACACCCTTGAGGGGATTTCCGTGCTCAACGCAGAGGTCGGAGTCTTCCTGCAATCGGCTGGGGTTTCGACGGAAGCGATTTATGCCGTGGAAACCTCCGTCGAGGAGATGCTCACGAATGTCGTGAAATATGGGTACGACGACTCGGCGGCACACGTGATCGCCGTGGAGATTATTGTGAGCCGCCATGATGTGAAACTGATTCTGGAAGACGACGGGCATCCCTTCGATCCGACCCGACAGGCGAGTCCGGATATGGATCGTTCCATTGAGGATATTCCCATCGGCGGTCTTGGCATTCATCTCGTGCGTTCGCTCACCGAAAGCATGGAATACAACCGCGAAAACGGGCGGAACCGCGTGATCATCCGTGTGCCGAAGGGCGAATCTGGCGATTCGGTACCCGCTGAGTGAACATCCGTATCGTCTTAACGCGGAAATCCCTGTTTTTCGCTGCACGTTTTTTCTTGCCGGAATGCTGAGAATCCTTACGCTCCCATTTAACCGAAGCGTTTATCGCGTTCGCACGCTCGTCAGTATCCGGTTTGGAAACCTGGATACATGCACGGTTCCAGCGTCTTTCTTCACCACCGACCACCACTGTCTTAATCATTGTAATCCTATGAAATCCGAAATGCCCACTATCCGCCGGTCTTCCGGCCTGTTTTTTATCCTGCTGGCCGCGTTTGCCGTGGCTGCATCCCCTTCCATGGCACAAAACGCCGCAAACGCCGCGCTCCGAAGCATGACTGGCGACGTTCAGATTTCCTCGGACGGAACGAATTTCGTCCCCGCTGAAGGTGCCCAAAGTATTCCGGCTGGCACCACAATCCGCACAGGCGCGGACAGTTCCGCGGTTGTCGTCCCCATGCAGGGAGCGGCCGTGCAAGTGGCTTCCAACACCACGGTGACGCTTGAGTCGCTCTTCACGGGCACAAAACGAACTGCAGAACTCCAGCTTCGCTCCGGCACAGTCAGCGCGTTGCTCGACCCGACCCGCGCCACTGCCACCGATTTTCGGATTCGCACCCCGCAAGGCGTCGCAGCCGCACGCGGCACGCACTACGGCGTGGCACATGTGAACGGCCAGACCGTTATTGCGGTCAAAGACGGTTCGGTCGGGTTCAACAAATAATTTTACCCGGCCTGTGCGCCGCGGGTGGATCCCCGCGGCGCTCCCGGTTTACCGTGCGGTGCCACGGGTCGGGCCCCTCCATTTTTGGGGTCGAGGAGTTCCTTCCGCACTATGTAACGCGTTTGCTTTCGACGGGGGTTTGATGCGAACGTCAGCCATCGATGGCCGCTGCACTCCCCGTTTCCATTCGCGACCAATTTCCGGCGCTTCATCAGCGCGTTCACGAGCATCCACTTGTCTACCTCGACAACGCCGCGAGCACTCACAAACCGCGCCGGGTGATCGAGCGTATCTCGCGGTTTTACGAGAACGACAACAGCAACGTGCATCGCGGTCTGCACGAATTGAGCAACCGCGCCACCGAAGCATTTGAGTCCGCCCGCGCACGAGCCGCAGCCTTTCTAAATGCTGCGACACCAGAAGAAATCGTGTGGACCCGGGGTACAACCGCCGGGATCAATCTCGTTGCGCGCAGCTTTGCCGCGACGCGGCTGCGTGCCGACGACCGCATCCTTCTCACAGAGATGGAGCACCACAGCAATCTCGTGCCATGGCAGCTTGCAGCAGCGCGCACCGGCGCGAAGCTCGAGTTTGTTCCTGTCACGCCCGGAGGCGTCCTGGATCGTGGCGGGTTGGAGCGCCTTCTCGCACCGCCTACGAAGTTGTTTGCATTCACCCACATCTCCAACACGCTCGGCACGATCAACGATGCCGCCGCGCTGTGCCGCGCGGCCCGTGCTGCCGGTGTGACGACCTTGGTCGATGCTGCGCAAAGCGTGGGGCATTACCCTGTCGATGTCCGCAAGTTGGATTGCGATTTCCTCGTTTTTTCCGGACACAAAACATGCGGCCCCACTGGCGTCGGCGTTTTGTACGGCCGACAGCAGGCGCTCGAGGAACTTCCGCCAGACGATGGCGGCGGGGAAATGATCGAAAACGTTGCGTTCGAACGGAGCGAATGGAAAGCGCCACCGTGGCGTTTCGAAGCCGGCACTCCTCCGGTCGCGGCGGCAATCGGGTTGGCGGAGGCGCTCGATTTTCTGGATGAAATCGGTAGAGCAGCTATTGCCGTGCACGACGCTGCGCTCGCAGATCTGGCGTGGGCTCGCGCATCTGAACGTCCCTGGTTGCGGGTGTTTGGGCCACCCCCGCCCCGCGCCGGGATGTTGACCTTCAATATCGAGGGCATTCACGCCCATGACGTTGTGGAAGTCGCGAATCATCATGGCGTCGCTCTGCGCGGCGGCCATCACTGCAACCAACCGCTCCTGCGAAAACTCGGCGCTCACGCCACCGCGCGTGCAAGTTTTTATCTGTACAACACCGAGCGCGAAGTTGACCGTCTGTTTGACGTTCTCGATGAAGTTCGGAGGTTTTTTGCATGACGATGGATCTTCAGGAACTCTACCAAACTGTGTTGCTCGACCACTCTCGCCGCCCTCGCAACCGGGGCGACCTGGAAGGCGCCACACATCATGCCGCAGGCACGAATCCCAGTTGCGGCGATGAAATTGCGCTGCATGCCATTGTCAATCCCAACGGCATTGTGGAATGCATCACATTCACCGGTCAGGGCTGCGCAATCAGCCAGGCGTCGGCGTCTTTATTAACGCTCAAAGTCCGCGGAAAACCTGCGGCCGATGCGCTTGCGTTGGAACGTCGCGTGCACGGCCTCCTCACAGGCGGGTTAGGCGAACCCGACGCGGCGGACTCCGATGCGGCTCTCGGCGATCTCGCTGCGCTCGGTGGGGTGCGCCAGTTTCCGCAGCGCGTCAAGTGTGCTGCTCTGGCGTGGAACGCGCTCAGATCGCTTCTCGAAACCGACGCGCCGCGGCCTGCCACAGCGCATCCAGCACAATCTGCCTGATGACCATCGACGAACTTACAGAACGCGCCTCGCGATTCGTCCGGCCTTACCGGGTGACCAAAGGCGCAAAGTTCAGTCTGTCCGATTTCGATCCGGAAGACACCGCACATCTTGACAGTGAAGACAAACCGTTCGCGCACGAGATGCTTGAGACCGGCATCGCTGCACTCGCGGCCTTGCAGGAGCGGCTTTATGCCCAGGATAACTGGGCTGTGCTTCTGGTTTTCCAGGCCATGGATGCCGCAGGCAAAGACAGCGCCATCAAACACGTCATGTCCGGGGTTAATCCTCAGGGGTGTCAGGTTGTTTCCTTCAAGCAGCCCACCGCAGAGGATCTCGACCACGATTATCTGTGGCGTTGCATGAAGCGCCTCCCGGAGCGCGGACGCATCGGCATCTTCAACAGGTCCTACTATGAAGAGACGCTGATTGTGCGGGTTCATCCGGAGCTTTTGCAGAAGCAGAAAATTCCTCCCGAACTCGTCGATCCCGGCAGGATCTGGCAAGAGCGCCACGAAGATATTACCGCGTTTGAACGATACCTCGCGCGCAACGGCGTTGCGATCTGCAAATTCTTCCTACATGTCTCGCGGAAGGAACAAAAGAAACGCTTTCTGGAACGCCTCGAAGATCCTGAGAAACATTGGAAATTTTCCGCCGCAGATCTTGACGAACGCGGCCATTGGAAGGCGTACCGCAAAGCGTACGAAGAAACCATCCGGGCGACCGCTACCAAACATGCGCCGTGGTATATTGTGCCCGCCGACCGAAAGTGGTTCACGCGCCTTGTCGTTGCCGCTGCGGTTATTGACACCATCGCGTCATTAGACGTGCAGTACCCGGATCCACCCGAAGGATTTCTCGAGGAGCGCGCCGCGCTGAAGAAACGCCTGCTCGACGAGGATTAATCCGGCGCTGCCACTGGGGCTCGGACAGCAATCCATCCCTCATACACGGTTGCCCAACCCGAAGGACGAGCCTTGGCCAGTGCGGAATCCCGGGAAGCTGGCACGATTTTTGATTGGCATCCTTGATTCATTCCGCAAAATTTGGAATCGTATCAGATTCTCATCTCTCAATTTCGCTCCGCAATATGGCCAAAATTCTCGTTCTCGATGATGAACCAGCAATGGTTGACGTGATTGCGACGCTTTGCCGCGAGATGGAGCATGAGCCGTTTCCATTCAATTCTGCGGAGCGCGCAATCGCTGCGCTTGCCGAGATCAATCCGCACCTCATCGTGGCTGACCTGCGCGTGGACCGGCTTGGCGGCATCGATATCCTGAAGGCCAGCCGTGAGGCCAACATGAACACGGCCGTCATTCTCGTCACCGCATATGCCTCGGTCGAGACAGCAGTTGAAGCCATGAAAATGGGCGCATTCGACTATGTGACCAAACCATTCAAGGTCGATGAACTCCGTATCAGCATCCAGCGCGCCCTCGATTACCAGGCGGCGATGCGCGAGAACACATATCTGCGCAAGGAACTCCAAGAGCGATATCGCTTCGAAAATATCGTGGGTTCCAGCGCAAGCATGCAGGGTATTTTCAGTCTGATCAACAAGGTTTCCAACACCGACGCCACGGTTTTGATACTGGGGGAAAGCGGCACAGGCAAGGAACTCGTTGCGCGCGCCCTGCACTTCAACAGCGCCCGCCAGCATAATGCGTTCGTAGCAATTAATTGCAGCGCCCTGCCTGAAAATCTATTGGAATCGGAATTGTTCGGACACAAACGCGGGGCATTCACTGGAGCGGTGCAGGACAAGGAAGGACTCTTCGAAGAAGCGCAGAACGGCACCATCTTCCTGGACGAGATCAACTCCATGGCGCAACCGCTTCAAACGAAACTTCTGCGTGTGCTGCAGGAACGCGAGATCCGGCGGGTAGGCGACAACCGCAGCCTCCCCGTCAATGTCCGTGTGGTTGCAGCGTCCAACGAACCGTTGCTGCCGAAGATCCGAAACGGATCGTTCCGCGAGGATTTGTACTATCGGCTTGCGGTGATTCCCATCGAGATCCCGCCGTTGCGCGAACGCACGGAAGACATCCCGCTGTTGGTAAATCATTTTCTGCAGAAGAACGCATCCAGCAGCGGAGGCGAGGCACGAAAGATCGATCCGGCAGCGATCGATCTCCTCAAGCAGTATTCGTGGCCGGGCAATGTGCGGGAACTCGAGAACGCGGTGGAACGCGCCTGTGCGCTCTGCGATGGCGACACCCTGCGCACCGTCGACCTTCCGCCGCATGTGCTGGCCCGCGAGGAAACCAGTGCTACGCAGGCCATGGCGACAGCTTGCGTCGGAATGACGCTGGACGAATTTGTGTCGATGCAGGAGCATGCCTTTATCGAGCAGGTGTTGGCCCACAACAAAGGATCCAGAGAAAAAACGGCCGGAATGCTTGGTATTAGCATGGCGACATTATATAGGAAACTGGACTCGCGTCTGAAACGTCGGCGGGCGTTTTGATCCCCATCCGGCAGCTCGTAATCCATTGTTAGCCGCAACCCTGGACGACGCGATTGTGCCGGGATCAAGGCAGAGTCGTCGAGATCAACACAGACGACCCGCCTGTTGCCCGCGCGTAAACGGGCTCCTTCGAGGCGGGCACAAGGCAGAACTGTCCGGGCGCGAGTTTCACGTCTCCAATACAAATGCGCCCACGCTCGCAGAAGAGTATGGTGAATCGGTCGCGCTCTGAAACGATTGCGGTGTCCTCCACCGGAATGCGGCGGACCACGAATTCTTCGGCACGCACAAGGTCGCCATCTTGCGCGACGTGTGCACCTGGTTCAATATCGTCAAAGTCGATGGCGGCCATCGACTGCTGGATGTGCAACGCCCGCGGTTTGCCGTCCAACCCGGTGCGATTCCAGTCGAACACGCGGTACGTTGTGTCGCTGTTCTGTTGGATCTCGAGGATCAGGTTACCGGCCCCGATGGCGTGCACCCTGCCGCTGGGCATGAATACACATTGGCCCGGCTCTGCATGGAAGGAATGTAACAAGCCCGCCACATCTCCGGAAGAGACGGCCGCCGCAAAGGCATCGCGCGTGGTGCCGGCTGCAAGGCCGGCATAAATCAGGCTGCCCGGGTCGCGTTCCAGCAGGTACCACATTTCGGTTTTGGGTTCGCCGCCCAGTGACCCAGCGACGCGTGCGGGCGGATGCACCTGCACGCTTAGGGTATCGCGGGCGTCGAGCAGCTTGACCAGCAGCGGGAAGCGCGCGGTGTCCGGCATGGAAGTGCCGAATATTTCCTCCCGCTCGGTCTGCCACAGCTCATGCAGGGCGCGTCCCTGCAATGGACCTTCGGCGACCATGCTTTGCGCATCTTCACGGTCGACAATCTCCCAGGATTCACCAATGGGCACATCGGGGGGAAGCGACTTATTGTAGCGTTGGGCGAGACGGCGTCCGCCCCAGACGCGTTCCATGAAGAGAGGTCGAAAAACGAGGACTTCGGGGGTCATAACGACTGAGCTTAGGTGGAAGGGGCGTCAAAAATCAATTCGACAACGCAGGCAAATGAGCATGGCGACTCCGTAAGGCTATGGCTGAGGAGCGAACCGAGTCGGCTTCCGCCGACCCGGCTGCCTAAATCCGGCGCGTTACTCGTGCTGATCGGCTTTTGCGCCGCTCACAACAAGTTTGCGACCGAGAAACTCCTTGTCGTGAAGAACTTCCACGGCTCTGCGCGCCTCTTCAACGGTTTGCATCTGAACGAACGCGAACCCTTTGGAGCGCTGAGTTTGCTTATGGCTGACGACTTCGGCGTTTTGAACGCTCCCGACACCGTTAAACAGCTCGAACAAATCGCTCTCCGTCGCTTCATAGGCGAGGTTCCCCACGTAGAGACGCGGAGTGGTGACTTCCACCACCTCGGGCTTACGGCTTGAGGGCCGTTGCGACCCTGCCCGTTTCTGTTCGGCAGGAGCCGGTTTGCTTATGAGAGGGCTGCGGGTAGCAGTGCGAGGAGGCGGTTTTCGCGCGGATTTCTGCGGTTGAAAAAGTTTACCGAAGAACTCACCGATGCGGTCGAAGAAGCCTTTGGAACGGGCTTGAGGCTGGCGGGACGGACCCCGGCCAACCGCCTTGTTTCGGCGGCGCGGCCGCCGGCGCCCCCGGCGGCCCGTGGCATGTGAAGAAGCATGTTTCATTGAAGATGCCTTGAAGGAATGTGCGAGGTGATGGTTTGCGCAGGTGAACCGGCGCCGCCCGCAAAAAGCGCGTGGTCTTCCGCGGTGTGACGCAGTCCGCGGCAAGCGCGGATCTGTCGTGCAAACGTGGCGCGGAGAACGGTCGGCGCAGCGGCGGCAATAAGCCGACCTGAAGCCTGCAGAATGCGTAAGAGCCGTGCTTCCTGTCCGCTGGATCAAAGACGTTCATCGATTGCAAGTTAAAGAATGGATTTCTCCTCCGGCGTGCCTTCACCCTTCGAAGCTCGCATATCTCTGCCCACTGGCATCCGCAAGCAAACGGTCGAACCGAGAGGAAGCGTTGGTTGGGAATCCGGGCAGAATCCGATCTCAAATGGTCGAGAGGAACCTGGCTCTATAAGCATGTGTAGAATACAAAGCTGCGACCGGGAATCAAGGCCGAAGGTTAAGCGCCCGATGAGGGCGCGGGATCACCGCCGGGTGCGGGCGTACCGCTCCAGTTCGTCGAGGAATCGTGCGACGCTGTCACGCGGTTTGATATCCTGAGCGCGTTTGAGTAGCGGTATGGCATCGGCGATTTTATCCTGCTTCACATAAATTTGTGCGATGCGCAGATTTGCGTCAGCCTCAAATTTTTCAAGACCCTGCGCGCGCTCGTAGTAGAACAGGGCACGCTCGATTTGCTCGCGCCCATCCTGATCGGAAGTGGACGCGTAAAATTTGCCGAGTTCAAGAAGAGCTGTTCCATCGAGGGGATCCTTTTCGACAACCTGCTGCAGGAAACGGGCGCTTTCCGCGGCATTGCCACGCGCCTGCGCCATTTTTGACTGCAGCTTGAGGATTTCGACTTCCTGCTCCGGATCATCCAGGCTGGCGACAGCATCTCTGGCACGCTCGACAATGCGCTGGGCATCGTCGGCGGCCTGGCGATCAAGAAGGATATTCGCAGAACGGATGAGCGCTTTAGAATCGCCGCCGCCTTCGCTTTCAAAGCTTGCGATATAATTTTCGGCAGCCAACTGCATGAGACCTTCATTGGTATAAATATCGGCGAGCGTGCTTAACATTCGGGCATCGGCTTTTCCGAGCCGCTTGAGAACCTCAAGGTTAGCGGCGGCGGCGGTGATGTTCTCCGCCCCGATATGCGCGCTGGTCTGAAGGTTCCACAGCGTGGCGTCTTCGGGTTTGGTGCGGATCATCTGGTCTGTCAGGGAGACCACCTCGCCAAAACGCTGTTGGGCAAGCAAAGTCCGGGCAAGACCGAGCTTCCAGTCATCGACATCCGGATTAAGCAGGATAGCCTGACGGAAAGCGATTTCTGCCGGCAGATAGCGTTCCAGGGTAATGTAAGAGACGCCCAGCAGTCCGTAGAGCAGGCCGTTGCTTCCGCCGAGCTCGATCACTTTGGTAAGGTTGGCGATGGCTTCTTCATGGCGGCTGGCCTGCACATACAGGGTGCCGAGATTCTGGTAGGCCCGCAGAAAACTGGGGAACCGCTCGATGGCCTGAAGGAACTGCGCCTCGGCTTCGTCGCGTTTATCCTGTTGAAAATAGATGGTGCCGAGGGTGAACGGCCATATCGCCGAGGGATTGGGGAGATTCGCCATGGTCTCCTGGATCAGCCGGGCGGCTTCATCCGGATTGGAGCCGATGATATCGACGATCTCCGCGAAGATCACGCTTTCCGGATCGCTCATGGGAGGTTCAATCTCGGTGTTTACAGCAAGCGAATATTCCATCTGCCGCCGGAACGATGGGTTGTTCCAAAGGCTGCCGCGGACCTGCGCCACAGCGCTACCCACGAGAATGCCGCCGAGAAGCAGCACAAGAAGTGTAAAAATCCGGTGCGAACGCCCGGAACTGTAATGCATTAGGAAGATTGGGATGTTCATGCGCCTGGAGAAAAACGGATCGATTGACGGACTTTCATGGGAACTTTTTTGCCGCCGCGTTCGCCCGGTTCAAAGCGCCAGTTTTTCACGGCCTCCATCGCCTCGCGGCCGAAAGCCGGATGGGCAGCCTGTTCGACTCGGGGGTTTAGCACACGCCCGTTCGCATCCACCACGAACGAAACAACCACAACGCCTTCAAGCTTCTGGCGTTTTAATGCTGCGGGATATTTGGGCTGGGGCTGCGCAGTCGCCCGCGGCTTTTTGTCGCTGCCGGCACCCTGAAAGAGTTGGTCTGCTGCGCTCTGAGCCGCGTTCGCCAGCGCGTCGGAAATTGCACCCGCGGACCCGTCACCGATCCCTCCGGGATTCATGGCCAGTTCGAGGTCGGAGAGGGAAAGATTCTGTTCGGGCGCAGCTTCCGGCGGTTTTTCTTCCGGCGGCGGCTCCTCGGGAGGGGGCGGCTCCTCCATGACCGGGGGAGGCGGCGGCGGCTGGGCAACTTCGACCGTTCTCACGTTGAGTTTTTTTTGGCCCAGCCCTGCCACGATCTCCATGAACGGAAGGGCGAAAAACACGAGGAACGTCAGGACAACGCCGAACGACACCGCGAGCGTAGTCCGTACGACCATGCCGAAAAATGCGAGCAACGGATTCGAGCGGCGCCGGGATTCTTTCACGTTCTCGCTTGACTCCTGTTATTCGGTGGCCACGCTGACCTTGCGTGCGCCGCCCAGTTTGGCCTCGTCAATAACCCGGACGAACAACCCCGATGCGGCCTTCTCGTCGACCTGCACGATGACGGGAATTTCTTCGTCTTTTTGCACCATGCGCCGGACCATGGACTGCACGCCTCCGACGCCGATATCCTGCCCTCCGTACACCACGCTGCCCTCGGCGGTGACAGCGATGAGGATGCTTTCCTTCTCAAGAGAAGAGGCGGAGGCGGCTTCGGGTTTGTCGACTTCCACACCGGTTTCCTCCACGAATGTGGTGGAGACAATGAAAAAAATCAGAAGAATGAAAACGCAATCGATCAGGGGTGAAATATCGATCTGCGCTTCGCCTTCGTCGGCGTCGGTATTGAAGCGGCGGGCCATGGGTGCTGTTTAAGAATCTCACGCAGGCCGCGGCGAAGGCGGGGTATAAGAGGAGAGAATGCGTTCCTCCTCCGATTTGTCGCGCTGCACGATTAATTTGAACTGGGCGTAAGAGGTTTCGAGATGCGAGAGGAAGGCGGTGAACTGCTCTTTTTTGCGCATGAGATAGTACCCGAGGAAATAACCCGGCAAGGCAACCATCAGGCCCGTCTCGGTTGTGATCAGCGCCTGGGAAATACCGCTGGCGATCATGTTCATGGTTTTATCGCCCCCGCCACCGCGCGCGAGGCCATCGAAGGTTTGCAGCATGCCGGTGACGGTTCCGAGCAACCCCCACAGCGGCGCGCTGGCCGTGGCAACCTTGATCAGCTTCATATCGCGGTTCAGTCCGGGAAGTTCCGTGGTGCGCAGCTCTTCCCAGCGCGATGCGATATCCTGGTATGTGGGATTCTCAGGCACATCGATGCCCCTGCGATTGAGATATTCGATGGCCAGCTGCGCATCCTCCCGCAACTGTCCTTGGCCGCGCCGGGCGAATTCGGGACGGTCGCCGCGCCGTTTGGTATGGGTTTCGTAATTCTTGCGCCAGAGAGCGATGCGCATATCGGCGGCTTTCCAATAGAGAATAAACGCCGTGGCAGCGAGGGGGATCATGGCCCATCCCCCGGAGGCCCAGATCTCCTTGGCCCGTGTCCAGGCCTGCATCAGGTCGATATCCATAGGTGTCGGTAGTGAAAAATCGGGTGGCTGCGATTCAGACGGGTTGAGGCTGCGCCGGGCGATGTTCCGGTGCGGGTTGCTCCCGCTCCCGGCGTGGTTCGGGCATACCGCCCGCATCGCCGCGTGCGCCGGACTTGCCGGTATCGCCGGGCACACCTTCAGAGGACACCTCACCGCCTTCAGGCTGGGGTTTGTTTTCGTCGCCCTTGTCTCCGCTGCCTTTATTTAGATGATTTATGAACGCGACTGCAGTCTTCTCCATGTCATCGAGCACAGCCTTGGCTTTACGGCTGAGAAACGCGTTCAGGAGCAGGGTGGGAATGGCAACAATCAATCCCCACATCGTGGTGATGAGCGCCTCCGAAATGCCCGAAGAAAACGTCTGGGCGTCTCCGGTGCCAAATACCGTGATCAACTTGAAGGTATTGATCATACCGGTTACTGTGCCAAGGAGACCGAGCAGCGGCGAAGCTGCCGCAGTGATGCCGATCAGAGGGATGAACCGGTTGAGACTGGTTTTGGCGACTAGAATCTTCTCGTACATCACCTCTTCGAGCAATTCCTGCGGGTCGTTGGCATGCGAGATTGCAGTGGTCAACAACCCTCCGATCGGCCCGCGGATGCGTTGTGCCTCACGTTTCGCCGCCATCTCTTTGCCATCGCTGAAGAGACGCATGATTTTGGCAAATCGTTGCGGGCCGATCTCCTGAATCCGTGAGAGGTGGATCCACTTGATCAACGCAACGAGCAACGCAAGCGCGGCGAGAGCGAGCAGCGGATACATAACGGCGCCACCTTTGCGGATCTGGTCGACCACCGTTTCCTTTTGCTCGACAATCTTCACGGCGTTGCCGCGGGTGACATCCAGCGGGATGACGGATTCGCCCCTATCGACCAGCCCGAACACCCCGCTCATGTCCACCTCGGGGATGTTCACAAGACTGGGCTCAATGGATCCGAGTTTGGTCTCAACGAGACCCGCAGTCAGCCCGTCGTCGGAAGCGAAATAGGCAAGCGGTCCGAGAAGAATGAACTTGCCCTGTTTGATCACACCGTCGACCGCCACGGCGGACCCTTCAAAAATCGCGCCACCTGCCGCTTCCTTGAGCCGGTCCACAGACATCTGCAAAACACCGAACTTGGATTCAAACTGTTGGGTCTGGGAAAGCTTTGGGTTCTCCACATCGCTGCGCATTTGTTCGATGCGCTCGCGATAACGCTGAAGTTCGGTGATGTGGATCCGGGACTCGAAGTTGCGAATGTAATCGTCGAGAAGATTGCCGAGGTAGGCGTTCTGTTCTTCAAGCGCCTTGATTTGATTGCGAAGATTGCTGGTGTCCAGATCGCGTGTGTCCCGAATGCGCAGGACGCGGTCGTATTCACGACGCACATCCACCAATTCCGCTTCAAGCTCCCCGAGCTGCTTGACCATCGGCACCTGCTCCTGCTCGATGGACTGGCGCAGCTGATTGAATTCTGCCGTGCTTGAATCGAGTTTCGCATTCAGATCCTGGACCACAGATCCGATGGATGCGCCGCCGCCGCGTTGCTGGGCTGTGACAGAAGAAAAGGGGCAAATCGCCGCTGCCACCGTGAGAATTAACGCGGCAGGAATCCCGAGACAGGCACGGAATGAAGTGTGACACGGCGTCATTTGTTGTCTCCCCCTTCCCAATCAGACACCTTGACCGGTGCCATCACGAATTCGGCGGCGGTGGCGTTTTGCTGCATGATGAGCATTTTGCGGATAGCATCAGCGTGATCGGGACGCGCCTGCCAGACCCACGCATCCGGCCCCGGCGTACCAATTCCCGCAGGAACGGATTCCCCCTCGCCAGACCCTCGGAAATACGCTTTTGCCAAACCCAGATACAGGGTTTCCACCTCTGCCATCTGCCCGGTGTCGAGTGTGCGCCGCTCGAGAAATGTCGAAAGATCGGCCGCAAACTTGTTCGTTTCGTTCAAAATGCCCAGCACGTTCTGATAACGCTCAGAAACGCTCAGATCGACTTTTTCCGTTCCCGGATCGGGAAGCCGGTCGGCCAACGCCTGCACCTTGCCCACAAGTCCCTCGGGCGAAATCCTCAACAGTCCCCGCACATCCGCTTCCAGAGCAGTAATGAGATCGATCTGCGCGCGTTGCAACGCCTTCAGATCATCGGATTTGGATACCAATTTTTCCCGTTCCTCGTCGGCTTCCGTGATGCCAGCATCGACTTCCTTGGTTTTCTCCGCGAGATCCGAAATCTGATCTTTCATCAGGTCGATGCGATCCTGGAGGATTTCCTTGCCCAACTCCCAATCGGCACGTTCCTTCGCGATAAGCCGTTCCATCTCGTAGTATTTTTCGAGAACTTCGCGGCTTTGCTGTAGCAACGGGCCCACATCCTGTTTGGGCGCGGCGCGGGTCTGTATGGACTGCGTTGCGGCAGGCTGAGACGCAGCGATCAGGACCGCAACAGCTGCAGCGCCAGGGAAAATCCTCCGGAACAGGCGATTGTAAGAGGCAGGCATCATCGGCATGAGAATTCGGAGTTGAAGATCGGCATTAAGTTTCGTTGTGGAGCGGCTCGGGTCACCCCACAAAACCAGATGCTGCCACGTCGGCTCGCAAGACTCAATGCCGGAGTTTGCCCCGTCCCACGCCGCCCAACGCTGCCCCGTGAGACCAGGCCATGCGGCCTCAGGATCCGTAGCTCTTCAGCGTCTCCGTCACCTGCAAATCAGCCTGCAGCGGCCTCAACGGCTTGATTCCCTCCGCCTGCAGCACCCCATGGTAAGCCTTCACAGCCTCCTTCGGTTCGATTTGGCCGTCCACAATGCGACGCAACATCTCGATGAATGCGAGCGGATGCTCACTGAGATTAATTTTTCGACCGTACAACGCCACGCGCGCACCGTGTTTCTGCGCTTCATAAATGAGTTGAAAGGCGTCCATCGTCGTCCCTGCGCCTCCCCCAAGGATGCCGACAACCAGATGCGGGTCGTAAGAAACCAGCTCTTCGAGCGCGCCGGGGCCGTTGTACACCATCTTAAGAAACAGCGGGCGACCTTTTTCGGTGACGCCCGCCAGCGTACGGATGATGTGATCGTTCAGGAACGCACCCACTTTCCGCTTGTCGAACCCGGGATCGACGTTGGGATTGAAAATCTCGAGGAAATACCGGAAGCGCTTCTTCTCGGCTTCAATACGGAATTCGTGAAACTCCGTGAGCGTGTGCCAATCGCGCCCGATGTCGTTGGTGAACGTTACCGAATACAGTCCGAGATCGGCACCGGGTGCAGGGCGGGAATGATCTGTGGCGATTTCGCCATACATGATGTGATCGATCGTGGCGGAACGAAATGGACGCGACGGCACCCGGGTATATGAGCCGCCGCGCACAACCCAGATATCTGACGTGTCGTTCGCGCGCGCAGCGGGAGTGACAGCCGAATTCTCGAATAAACGTTCCTTGATCGCGAGTTGTTCCAGTGTCGACGCCGACATCAGCACGATATCCACAATGCCCTGCCGAATGACTTCGCGAATCTGGCACCGATAATCTTCCAGCGTGCGATAACAGCCTTCGCTTTTGTCGAATCCATGGGGGCAGGCATCACGCTGCGGGCCGGGCGCTGTGGCACCGAAGCCCATGTCCGCATCCTTGGCATCGGCAATAATGAACTCCTTGCAGCCGTGCGGATCGGCGTGGATTGCGGAGAGCTTGGCGTCGAGTGTTTTATTCATGGATACGGAAACTATGAGGATTGACGTTAAATCAGGTGAGTTAAGGTGCGCTTGCAGGTTTCAATTGAAATCTGCCTTGGCGCGGTTGCAACCAGCTTACCACGTTTCACAAAAGCAGATGCAGGTTGAATCCGGCAAGACAAGAGCGTTTAAAAGTCTTTTTCACGATGGACGCGCGTCCGCGGTGCTTACGCCTGCCGTAAAATAAGAGACTTATGAATGAGCCTCTGACGTGGTTAGTAACCGGGGCAGCCGGCGGTTTCGGCAGCGCATTAAGTCGGCGCATTCTCAGCGGCGGCCATCGGCTTATTGCCACCTCGCGCAATGCCGCCGCCCTTGAGAACCTCAAAGCACAGGGTGAAGACCGCGTGCTGTGTGTTTCCTTGGATGTCACCGACACAGCCCGCGTGGAAGCTGTTATTGCGGAAGCTGCCTCGGCGTTCGGAAGCCTGGATGCCGCAATCTGCAACGCCGGACGCGGCCTCGTCGGCGCACTCGAAGAGCTGCCCGAAGACGCAATGCGCGCTGTTTTTGAGACGAATTTCTGGGGGACGGTTAACGTTGCGCGCGCAGTCCTGCCGGTGTTTCGCCGTCAACGTTCCGGCCATCTCGTGGCCATGAGCGCAGTAGCAGGGCTGCTTGGAGAACCGGGGTTCGGAATCTATGCGGCATCCAAGTTCGCAATCGAAGGCTTGTTTGAAAGTCTCCGTCTGGATACTGAACCACTTGGCATCAAGATCACTCTGGTGGAACCCGGACCGTTTCGTACGCCTTTCCTCAGCCGCTCTGTTGAGTTCGCAGAAAGCGCCGTGCCGGATTACGACGCGACATGCGGAAAATTTGCCGCCCTGCTCAGGAAACTCGACGGACGACAGATCGGCGATCCGGACAAGGCTGCAAACAGGATTGTTGGCATGGTGGAAGCTGGAGAAAATCCCCTCCGGCTGATGCTAGGCCGGTTCTCGTTCGATCGGGCAAAAAAGAAAATCGAATCGCTGACAAACGATCTCGAAACCTCCCAAGCCGGTGCCAAAACCGAGTTTTGAACCGTCGGAATCACAGCCTTCATAAACGCAAATTTTGCTGCTTGACCGCCCTGCATCGCCCGGGCATCCTGCGCTCTCGCAAGCCATGAAAGCCACACCACGACCAGTTCAAGTCACCGCGCTTGCCGCGGTTCTCGCCGTCCTCGCAGCCCCGATTCTCTGCGCGCAAAGCCTCGAAACACGCCGCGCTCAGAAAAATTTCGTGGAAAATGTTCTTCCGGAAAAACAAAAGGAACTCAACGAGGCGCTCGGGTTTGAGTTGCCCGTGGAATTCGATTACGCCTCCATGGGTGACGACGCCCGCATTTACGAAACCATTCCTGGTGGTGCGTTGTATTATGTGGTTCTTGCATTGACCGAAATCGGCGAGGACGATCTCGGCAAGCAAGCACTTAAAGAGAAGGTTAAGACTCTGCGTGTCGTCCATACCGCGGACCAATCATCGGCAGGCATCGCAATGGATGGTGAAACCGTTGTCGTAACGGCGGACGCCAGCTCTTCCACCTCAGAAACTACGTATACCGCTCTGAAGGATTTCCTGCTCAAAAATCTTTGATTCCCCGCTAAGCTCATGCCGGGATCAAACTGGCACACATTGGAAGGGAGCGTTCCGTTCCCTGGGCCTTCCGCTTGGGAAAACCCTCGTATTCGGCGGCGATTTCGCAATCCAGCGGGAGTGCATGCGATTTCCTTTGTCAGGTGAGCGGCCATTCGTTAATCGTCTCCATCGCACCGTCAATTGCCCTGCATCGAGCGCAGCAGTTCACGCGAGGGTTGGTGCCCCGGAGCGTGCTGCAAGCCGCGTTGCAGACTTTCGATTGCTTTGAACCGGTCGCGCCGACGCAGATGGATGGTGGCTGCAGCATAGGCGGCATCAGCCGATTCCGGCATCGCTTGGTGCGCTTTGTCCAGCGCATCCAATGCACGCACAAGATCGCCCGTCTGGGAATAAGCCAACCCCAAATTATACCAGGCCCGACCATTGGACGGATTGATCTCAACAGCCCGCATCAAGGATGCCATGGCATCGTCTAATCGGTCGGTTTCAGCCAGCAGCAAGCCGCGAAGATAAAATGCCTCGGCGTTGGGCGGATCGTAGGCACAGGCCGCATCGAATACAGCCAGCGCCTCTTCGCGCCGCCCAAGAGTGTTTAAAGCCTGCGCATACGCAATCTGCGCCCCCGGGCTTGGCTCCCATTCCAGCATGCGCTCACCCCAAAATGTAACGTCATTGTCGCGACGTTCCATCAGGGCCAATTGCATCTGGCGCAATGCCCCCGCGGGTTGGTCGCTTTGGTTGTCCAGAAAACGTTGCAGTTCCTCCCGCGCTACCCCGTCGATCTTCCCACCGTGCGCCAGGACGTTCCACGCGGCGTCCAGGCGGATCAGCCGATTTTCGTCGTTCACAAGTCCGTCGAAAACCGACAGTTGATCCGGCAGAGGCGCCAATGCTCTCAGCGCCGCAGAACGGATCAGCACATGGTCTTCTTCAAGACCTGCACGGAGTGCGGCGCGAGCTTCCTCGCGGTCGATAAAGGCGCCAAGCCCGTGCATGAGCGAAGCGCGCCACGCCGCCACCTCTTCGATTTTTAACGCTTCCAAGAGTGCGGGTAACGCCGCGGCATCCGCCCGCCTTGCGCCGGCCAGCGCCAGTGCCCGTTTGCGGGTGGGGCGGTCAGTATCTTTTCCATACCACGCTTCGAAGTGTTGCACCGCCCAATCGACCGATTCCTCGGCGTGACACCGGTTGCAGGCGTTGGGGATGCCGGCCTCGCGCGTCAGGACGGGATCGGGAAGCGTGAAGCCATGATCGCGCCGTGGGTCACGCGCCATGTAGGTGGTTTCCGGCATATGACAGTTCACGCAGAGATTGCCGGAACTGCCCTCCGCATGATGACTGTGGGCAACCGGATCGGGGATGAGCGTGGCTTCGCGTTGGCCGGGGGGCGCGTGGCAGCTCAGACAGCTTGCGTTGTTGTCGACAGTTTGAATCGTGCTGCCCGTGTGCGGATCGTGGCAGTCCAAACAGGTCACATCCTTGTGAGCCATGCGACTCATTTGAAAGGCGGCGTAAACAAAGTTTTCTTCGCGGACCTGCCCGTCCGCATAGTACACCTCCGAAAGATCCGGGAGCGCCAGCCGGTAGTGCTCGTGGTACGCGTCACCGGGCTGGAATGTCCCGGTTAGTTCCTCGCGACGCGAATGACACGATGCGCAGTTCTCCATCGCGCGCTCGGGCGAGATGCGTTCCGCCGCGACAAGCGGCGCCTCCGGATTGGTCGCGTGCCGGGTCATGGGACCATGGCATTGGCTGCATGAGATTCCCTGCGCCCGCCACGCAGTCGAGTAGGCGTCTTCCGCAATATCGTAATTCTTTTGAAGATCGGTCATGTGACAAAACGCGCACTGCGAATTCCAGTTCATGCCGCGGCCTGTCCAATGCCCCCAGTCGCCGGGTTGCCTGCCTTCGCCTTCGAAAATATCGAACCACTCTTGTCGGGCAGGATCGAATCCCGGGTTCAATGCCTGGAAACGTCCACCCTCTTTGGGAACAAGAAACTGAATGAGTGGCGTTACTCCGATTACGGCTTCTACGGAAAATGTTTGCCCATCCTGCCGGACCACAGGTCGCCCTGCGGCAAGCGTCGCGGTGGCGTCGGCTGCATGCGGGGCACCGAAGAATGCGGGTTTATCCTTCTCAAGATCCACCGGGCGGTTCGCCATCGCATGATGCGATTGCATCCACTGCTCGAACTCATACCGATGACATTCGGCGCAGGCCACCGCCTCGGACGGAGGATGCTCATTTGGAAGCCCCTCCAGGGAAGCCAGAGCCGGCGTCGTCCAACCCGATGGAAGCAGCACCCACGCCAACGCGAGCAGAACAGCAGTGGCGCCAACGAGGACTGAAAGAGCCCGGAACAAGCTCCGCGCGGGTTTGCGGTCGGGGCGCGGCATCAGACGGCGCGGGAAACGTCAACAGCCGGGGGGTCAATGTTCATGGATAAAGAAATTTTATACTCGGCCCCCGACCCGGGATCAACCACGCTCATCTTCGCTTTAATCGCCGCAGGTTTTTCTTTGCCCCGGGCCGTTCTCCGGCCAGTGTGTGTGGCTCCATGAATATCCACGAGTATCAGGCCCGCGAACTTCTCGAAAAACACGGTGCCGCCACCATGCGCGGCCATGTTGCGACAACGCCCGAGGAAGCCGAACGCATCGCCAGATCGCTGGCTACCAATAATCTCGTCGTCAAAGCCCAGATCCACGCCGGCGGCCGCGGCAAAGGCGTGTTTCTCAGCGGGTACAAAGGCGGCGTGCAGGTGTGCCGAACCTCAAGCCAGGTGCGCGATGCCGCCGAGGCTATGCTCGGTCAGACGTTGGTCACCCATCAAACCGGCCAAGCCGGGCGCTTCGTCCGCAAAGTGCTTGTTGCAGAAGCCGCAGAAATTGAACGCGAACTGTATTTTGCGATCCTCATCGACCGCGCAATCAATGCTCCCATAGTTGTCGCCAGCACGGAAGGCGGGGTCGACATCGAAACCGTCGCTGCCAACACCCCGGAACGCATCGTTCGCGAACCCATCTCCCCTACACTCGGGTTCCAACCGTACCAGCAGCGCAAACTGGCCAAACGGCTTGGGTTTAGCTCCCTCGAAATGCGCCCAGCCTGCCGCTTGTTCGATGCGCTCTTTAAAGTTTTCATCAAGTGCGATTGTTCGCTGGTCGAAATCAATCCTCTCGTTGTCACAAAACGCGGCGAAGTCCTGGCGCTCGATGCCAAACTCAATTTCGACGACAATGCGCTCTGGCGGCATCCCGACATTCTTGAAATGCGCGATCCCGGCGAAGAAGATCCCCGCGAGGTCGAAGCGTCGAAACATCATCTCAATTACATCGGTCTTGACGGCAACATCGCTTGCATGGTCAACGGCGCGGGACTTGCCATGGCCACCATGGACATCATTCATCATTTTGGCGGGGAACCCGCCAACTTCCTTGATGTGGGAGGAGGCGCCAACGAGCAGCAGGTTACCGAGGCGTTCAGGATCCTGACTGAGGACGCCAACGTGCGCGGCATCCTGGTCAACATATTCGGCGGCATCATGCGCTGCGATGTGATTGCCCAGGGCATCATCAACGCCGCCCGCACAGTCTCGTTGCGTGTGCCGCTCGTAGTCCGCTTGGAGGGTACGAACGTGGAGCAAGGCCGCCAGATGCTGGCTGAATCCGGTCTCGCCATGGAAGCGGCAACGGATCTTGCGGCGGCCGCCCGGCAGATTGTCGCCGCCGTAAAGAATAGCGCTGATTCTCCGGCGACATAAATCCTCGCAACACGCTCAGGCGGGTCGACGTCCGCCGCGCATCCGCATCAATCCAAGCCTGTGACCCGCGGCGTCCACAAGGCGCGCCACACGTTGTTTCAAGCGACGGGCGCGCAACCCCAGCCACGCCACGTAGCCGCCGTACACCGCAAGCAACCACCAATCGTCCAGACCCACCGCAAACTGTCGGTAAACAATGATGCCCAGCAGCAGCAGATTTGCCACCAGGGTCGTGGCCACCATCCGGCTCTTCAATCGGACGCGTGTAAGACACTTCGGCCCGCCATGATACTCGGTTAAGGTCTGCACCGCGATGCTCCACCAGAAATTGCCGTACACCTGCACATCCCAATTCTGCCAGCCGGTGTCCGTCGAATAACTCCAGCCCTCGGTTTCCAACGCATCCAGAATGCCTCCGAGCAAGGCGTCCCGCCCCGTTCCCGATTCGCTCCAGTAACGCAGCAACGAAAACCGCCAGAGCCGCCCGGGACTTTCCGTTTCGGGCGTGGAAATCACCGAGCGCGGAGTTCGTTTGAACTTCAGCCATGTAAAATACCGTGCCCACCCGCGTACCAAGGGCTGGGTAAACGCCAGGAACATGACAAGCAACCGCGCGCGGACGGTATCGAAACGCGGCTCGATCTTCGCGTTGATCATATAGGACAACGCCACGAGGAATGTGCCTCCAAGCATCAGATACGGAATGATCTTGAGCCATTGCAACTCGAGTGCGATCGCAAAAATGACGGCGCTCAACGCGATCCACTCGATGCTGCTCAGATAGCCGGCAAGTTCCGAACGCGGTGCCGGATAAATGGATTGGAAAAGGCCGCTCCCGAAAATGCCATGGTAAACCACAGGCCTGTTCAGGAACCATGTAAACCGCGGCGCGCCATAAATCTGACCCTTCCAACGGGCCGTACCCGTCGGCCCGAAGAAAATGAGATGTTTAAATCGCAACAACGATTCCGCTTCGCCATATCCCTCCTGCTGTTTCCGGAAGGCTTTCAACGTGAACCGCCGGTAGTGCCAGACGATGGCCGCCGGACTGAACGCAATGACCTGCCCGGCTTGCTGTAATCGCCAGCAAAAATCGACGTCGTCTCCCGCCTTGCGGTATTCGGAATCGAACCCGCCCACCTTCTCGAATGCCCAGCGATGGAATGCCATGTTGCACCCGGGGATATGTTCCGCCACGACGTCGGTCAAAAGCACATGGCTCGGCCCGCCGGGTGCCGCGGCCACGCATGCCTGGATCCAGTCCGCCGCCGGCGGCGAAATGTTTGGCCCGCCCACTCCGGCATAATCGCCGCTCAATAGTGTGCCAACGAGGAAGTAGAGCCAATCCGGATCGGCCATGCAATCGGAGTCCGTATAAGCAAGGATGTCGCCGGAAGCCTCCCGCGCCGCCACATTGCGCGCATAACTCAATCCCATATTGTCCTGACGGACATATTTCACATCAGGAAAACGCGCTGCAATTTCCGGCGTGTTATCCTTCGATCCGTCGTCAACAAGGACCACTTCGTAATCGGGATAGTTCAGCCCCCGCAACGATTGCAGGCAGGCTTCCAGCGTCCGGGCGCCGTTGTAGGAACAGACCAGCACACTGACTTTTGGCGCCGTGGGCAGCGGCGTGCGCAGCGTGACGCTGCCGCTCCCTCCCAGCACAGGTTTCAGCCGGGCGTACGCCTCCTTAGGGTGGCGCTCGCGTGTGACAAGCCCGAACGCCCAGTCCATAATTTCCGCTCCGCCGCGATACCACTCGTCTGTCCACGAGAAAATCGTGGTCCCGGCAAGACCGCCCCGCACGGCGGCCTCCACATGCCAGGAAAGAATATCGGCCTGCTCATGTTCCGAATGCCGGATCGTGTCGATGCCGAACTCGCCCAGCACAAGGGGTTTGTCTTCCGCAAGATTCTGCAGCCGCGCGAGGTAGCGCTCGAAATCCTCCCGGCGGTGCAGATAAACGTTAAACGTCACAAAATCGAGGTTGTCCGGAAGCAGATATTCCGTGGGCGGATAACTTGCGTACGAATACAGTGCTGTCTCATCCTGCGAACGCGCCTCAGCAACAAGATGTTCAACAAATTCCGTCACACGCCCGACCCCCTGCCATCGGCACATCTCGGACGGAATCTCGTTGCCCACCAGATAGCCAAGAATGGCAGGGCAACCCGCATTCTTCGACACCGCATCGCGCACAGTCCGCCGGATCTCACGCCGGGTGCGCAGTGACGCAAGAAACTCCACGTGCTGCGCCCACGGGATCGTGACCCAGACACGCAACCCGTGCTCCTCGCACAAATCCATAAACCATACCGGCGGCGGATAATAAACCCGCAGCACATTGACGCCGAGCCCGGTGGCAAGCCGGAAATCTTCGCGCGCCTTTCCGGGACTCCCGAAAAACTCACCGTGTTCGTCCGGTGCAAACGGGCCATAGGTTGCACCTTTCAAAAAGAACTTGTTATCGCCGTCAAAAAGGAATTTGGCGCGGACGCCGATACGATTCATGGAGCAGGAGATTGTTACGCAAAGCGGTGGCGCCTATGCAAACCGGGATTTCCAACGTGGGCAGCGGGATATCGCTCCGCGTTTCAATCCAGGCCGAGATGAACAGGAGTTGTGAGGCGCCGCTCGCGCTTTCCGCCTTTCGGCCGGATCCGTTTGCTGTCAAGATCGATGGACAGGCCCGGACGGTTCCGATCGTCGCGAAGCGACAGGGTGAGGGCAGGAGGCTCCATCTCCCAATCGATGCGTACCAATCCAAAATTACGGCCGATAAACACTTCGTGCTGACGGAGCGGATTGATGTCGCCGCTGTATTCATGGTCGAAATACGTGAGCCCTCCGGCGGTCAATTCGTAGATCTCGCAATCCAGTATCCGCGGCGAGTAGGCGCTCAGCTCGCCAAGCAGTCGGCCCCCGCTTAAAAACACAACAGGCCACACTCGGAGATTGCCGAGCAAACGAAACAACACTTCCAATTCGCCAGGATAATCCCGCCAGGACTCCATACCTGGCGGGTCGGACAGCATGGGAATCGGACTTACAATGAATGTTAATTGCGCTTCCTCCGCCGAAAGCTGCGTTTCCAGCCACGCCCATTGCTCGCCGCCCAGAAGCGAATGGATCTCCCCTGCGTTCGGGCCGCGGTTAGCCGTGCGCACATCCAGAAGAACAATGCGGACACGCCGCCCTGCCGGACCAAGCACATGGCTCGCGTAAACTCCCCGGCGGGTTCGAAGCGGAGACAGCTGCGGTTCACCAAGAAAATCGAGAAGCGCTTCCCGCGCAGCATCGTGAATTGGGTTGTCCGCACGCCCCGGAGTCTGACCGTAATCTGTCTGGTTCCATACGCCATACACCCGGGCCATACGGCGGAATGCAGAGTAATCCGGCCGGGACTCCTGTTCCTGGAACGCCCGCTGGAGCCCGCCCGCATCCCCTGGCGCGGCGTAAACGATGTCTCCCGCCCAAATCCAAACGTCCGGACGGTTTTCCTGCGCCGCATCCCAGAACGGTTGACTGTTGTTCTGCCGGGATGCGCTGCCGAATGCAATGGTGTCCACGGTGTCAGCCAGCCCAGGCAAAACCGGAGGCCGCTGGCTTCCGCAACCTGCAAGCCAGCCTGCAACACCGATGCAACACACCATCTGCACACAGGCGCGCAATTGTGTTGCCCTCACTGGAAATTCAGCGCCATTCATGTCTGGGATACCGTCGCTTGAGCTGCTCTTTAAGACGCGGATAATGCTCTTTCCAGAATCCGTCGAGGTCTTCGGTCACCTGCACCGCGCGCATGTTCGGAGCGAGAACCTCGACTGCCACCGTCACGCTCCCCCGCGCAACCGCTGGCGCACGCGTCACGCCGTATAAATCCTGAATCTTTACCGCAATGCGCGGCGGCCCCTGAACAGGATACATGACCCGCGCCCGGCGCCCGCCCGGCAGGGGAAGCCGCTCCGGAGCATGGGCGTCCAATGCCCGGCGGTGCTTCGCTCCAAGCCATTCGGCAAGAATTGGATGGATCTCGCGCTCGCGCAGCTCGCGCAAAGTTCGTGCGCCGTAGCACGCCAACGCAGCAATCGCGCGGCGTTCCTCGTCTCCGATCGGTGGGATCTGAAGTTCGGGCATCCATTCGCCAAGCCGATTCACACGGCGGATGTAGTGTTCGACATCTTCATCCCACTTATCGAGACGCGCGCGTCCGGCTGCGACCTCCGAAGCCAGCACGGCCGCCGCTTCATCCGCCGTCGGTTCCGCAGGTCTTCCGCGGCGCACGCGAAGATCCCGAAAAAAGGTGTCCTCGCGAGCGGTCACCCGCTTGAGTGTCGTATCCAATTCCGCAGTTCGTTCGGTCCGGATATCTTCGGGAAACACCTCTTCCAGCAGGACCGGATCGATGCTGGTCGCCATGGAAAGCAGCGTCGTCACTCCATCGCGCCCATCCACCTCGCGAATTTCTCCGGCCACAAGAAGCTCGCTGCTGCGCGCAACGCTCTCCCTCGCAAGCGACGCGCGGCGGTTTCGCGTGAGCTGGCAGCGCAACGTTCCGCCATCCAGCCGCACCGCCACATGATCGCCAAACGCAGCAAGCACACAACGCTCGAGGCTTCCCTCCGGCACGGCCTGCGCGGTGCTTTCGTTCTGCCCCAGCAGCGCACGAAATTGGGCAGCCGCAAGATCCACCTGCCGCGCTGCTTGCACATGAACCCCAAGCCGCCTGCACCGGCTATGGTCAAACCCATTCCTCGCCGCATAACGCCATGCACGCGCGTGCACTTCGAAGTCGGACACAGCCCCGGTTTCCAACAATTCCTCGCGCAATGCGGTGGCATCCCGCCCGACACCGCGCACCAGAATGCTGCGCCCCTGCACAAGCGCCGCAAGCACTGCCGCCGTTCCCCCGCAACCAAGCCGTTGGGCTTCCACAAACATGCGCGCGTAGCGCGGATGAACAGGAAATGCGAGCATCCGCCGCCCGACCGCGGTGAGGCGGCCCGTCCGCCACGCCCCGAGATCTTCCAGCAACTCCTCGGCACGGCTGCGTGCGGCGTCTCCCGGCGATTCGAACCACGGAAACGTGCCAAAGTCCTCCACACCAAAGCCCGCAAGCACAAGGAGGATCTCTGAAAGATCCACGCGGCCGATCTCCGGTGTGTCATGCGCGGAACGTGCAGCATGATCGGTTTCGGTCCATAAACGCAACGCCCGTCCGGGAGCTGTGCGCCCCGCGCGCCCTGCACGTTGATCGGCTGCGGCGCGGCTGATTTTCTCAACCAACAGGGTGTTGATCCCACGAT
>CAZZCL010000008.1:0-28710 GCA_964652295.1 uncultured Chthoniobacterales bacterium | reverse complement strand
AGCGCGCCACCCGCGCCAACCCGGAATCCACCACAAGCGTTACGCCCGCGATTGTCAGCGACGTCTCGGCCACGTTCGTCGCGACAATCACCCGCCGGGGGCCTTCCGCCACTGCGGCGTCCTGTTGCTCCGCAGGCAGTTCCCCATGCAACGGCAATACCGGCACACCCGCCGGCAGCCGGTCGCGCACAGCGCCAATTGTACGCTGAATTTCGTAGGCGCCCGGCATGAAAACCAATGCGCTGCCTTCCGTACTCCCAAACACATTTTCCAGATGTTTTGCAGCCAAATCCCACACCGGCTCATCCTGCCGGGGTGCCTTCGGCAAATGCCCGGTCTCCACCGGGTAGGCCCGCCCTTCAACACTCACCCGCTCGCATGGCTCAAGCCACGCGACCAACGCAGCGGCATCCAACGTGGCCGACATCACTACGATGCGCAGGTCTGGCCGATCCGATTCCTGCAATCGGCGCGCCAGAGCAAGGCAAACGTCCGAATACAAATGGCGCTCATGAAACTCGTCGAAGACCACAGCCCCAACTCCCTCAAGGCGTGGGTCGGTCATCATCTGCCGCAGCAAAATGCCTTCGGTCACGAATAACAGCCGTGTCTTCGGCCCGCTCCGACGCTCAAACCGCGTAAGATAGCCCACTTCATCCCCCAGCGTTCCCCCACGCAACGCGGCAACACGCGCCGCCAGCAGCCGTGTCGCAATACGCCGCGGCTGCAACACAATGACCCGTCCTGCCCCCGCCCCTCCCGAATCGAGCAAAATCTGTGGTGCGACAGTCGATTTCCCCGATCCTGTCGGGGCCTCAAGAACCACCCGCGGGGTGCTGGCAAACACCGCAGCAAGCCGCTCTGCACTTCGGCTGATAGGTAAAAAATCGTCGGACATAACGGCTGCAAACCCATGGGGCAAACCCCGCCCCACGCAACGCCGGATTTCGCCCGGCGCAAGCATCGCGCCCCGCAGATCCGACCACCCGACGCACGCGGCTCCCAACCCGTTCCGACGTCTTGACCGGGCATCTCGCGCGTCAGCCCTCCAGCGGAAACTGCACGCGAAAATTCCGCCTCCCCCACGAGGCGCCAGCCGGTCGCAGATTATCCCGTCCGCGCAGCCACCACTCTGCCACCAACCACCTCGAAGTTTATGCGGTGCGAGATCAGATCCATCGTGACAATCATGGACACGCCGTCACGCTTCACAACCCGCCACGGGCGTCCCTCACCTTCCGCCCGCGCAATGGCGCTGTCGATCGGCAAACCAACGTAGGAGTTGGCTGGCATTAACGACCCGGAACCGGAACCTGGCCCACCCCAACCCCCGCCACCTGGACCACCAGGGCCTGGACCACCAGGGCCTGGACCACCCCAGCCTGCCCCCGGTGTTCCCCACCCCGGACCCATCCCGCCGGGAGGAACATAACATCCGCTTATGGATATCGCGCCAACAACAACCACCGAGCCAACGAAAAACAACTTCGATAACTTCATGATTTTTATTTGCCAGGTTTTCGCCACGAAAGGCAATCCTTTTCATCCCGAAGCCTGTCATCCCGCGGGACAAGGCGCGCACAATGGCAAAGACATCTCTTGACCGCTTGTCACGCGGCTGAAACAAAGTTCTTGCGTCATCCAGCCATCCCTACACCGCCCATGAAATCCCGCGTCCTGCGTAATCCCACCGCGATCGGCTGGTACATCATCGCAGCTCCGCCGATCCTTGCGGCGCTCATGTGGGCGGCTCAAAACACGCCTGCCATGCAACGGCTCGAGGCGTTGAATATGGATTTCCGGTTTCAGGCCCGCGCAGGTCTCGACACCCCCACGTCCGCTCCGTTGGTCCTCGTTGGGATCGACGAAGGTTCCCTCGAAACGTTCGGCCGCTGGCCGTGGGCGCGTTCGGTCCATGGCGATTTCTGCCAGATTGCCGGACTTGCCAATCCCTCCGTGGTAGTCATGGATTTGTTGTTTACCGAGGAAAGCACTCCCAATGACGATGCCTATTTCGGCGAAGCAGCGGCCAACCTGCCCGCATTTGTTTCGGGTGCGCTTCTCGAAGATCCCAGCGGCCAAACGCAAGGGCTCAATTATCCCCCAGGGCTGACCCAACCCCTTCCCTTCGAAGGTGCCATAGAGAAGGTCCCCGGGTCTCATGGTGCCAAGCTGCCGATTCCCGCAATCGGCGGTCGAACCCATTTTGGGTTCATCAACGTGGAACCCACCACGGCCGACGGCGTGCGGCGCAAACTTCCGCTCGTGCTGCGTGTTGGCACAGAACTTTACCCGAGCCTCCCGCTGCAGGCTCTGATGGTTTATCATGGGGCAGCGCCCGATGCCGTGCAGGTGACGTTGGGACGCCACATCGAGTTCCCCGGGCGAAGCGGCCCAGTCCGCATCCCCATTGATGAACGCGGTGAAATGTGGATCAATTTCCGCAGCAAATCCGTTTTTCCCCAGGCGTCCTACAGCGGTTTGCTCACAAACCTGCTTCGCCATCATCAGCAGGGGGAGCCCTTGCCTGCGGGATTTCCCGAACTCGCCGACCGCATCCTGATCGTAGGCCAAGTCGCACCGGGTCTCGCAGATCTCGGTCCCAACCCCCTGGCGAAACTGGCTCCGCTGGTGCTGGTTTCCCTCAACACGCTCAACAACGTCTTTCTGAACGACTACCTGATCGTAGTGGATATGTGGCCGTGGCCCCTGCTTGGATGGATTGCAATGGGCTGGATAAGCCTGTTCCTGCTGCGCGGCCGTACCACCGCGCAGTTTGTCGTCTGGCCTGTGTTTCTTCTCGTCGCGTACAACGTCGCAAACTTCACCGCATTCGCATTTCACAATCTTGTACTGCCTCTGGCACCACCCGTCCTCGGGTTTATCCTGCTTCATACCGGCGCCATTATTGTCCGTTGGGTTGAGGAACAGGCCGAAAAACGTCGCGTCAGCGCAAGCCTTCAGATCGAACGCGAAGCACGACAAGTGCTCGAAAAGGAACTGCAGATCGCACAGGAAATTCAGAAAAGCATGCTGCGCGACGATCTGCCGCCGGGACGTTCCGGAATCGATCTGTACGCAAGTATGGAGCCTGCGAAACTCGTTGGGGGAGATCTGTACGACTATTTTTATATCGACGACCGGCGCCTATTCTTCGTTGTGGGAGACGTGGCGGGCAAAGGCGTACCCGCAGCGTTATTTATGACAATGGCGCTCTCCGTCCTTCGCGCCAACGCACTGAGTTCCCCCGACCCGGGAAGTATTCTCGCCCGATCGAACAATACCCTCGCCATGCAGAACGCGTCCTGCACATTTGTGACCACCTTCTGCGGCGTACTCGACCTCGCCTCAGGTCAACTGCAGTATGCAAACGGGGGCCACAACCCCCCCTTGGTTCTCGAGGCATCCGGCAACGTCCGCTTCCTTGAGCAGGAAGGCGTCGCTCTCGGCCCGCTCGAAGATATTCCCTATGCCACCCGGGAACTCCAGCTCGCTCCCGGAGAAGGACTCCTCGTGTATACAGACGGCGTAACGGAAGCGAATGATCCCGCCATGGAAATGTACGAAGAACCCCGGCTCGAAACCGCAGCCAAAGCCGCGCTCGCACTCGGAACGAAAGCGGAAGTTATCGCGCGCAGTGTGCGTGCCGATCTTGCCGCGTTTGTAAACGGCGCGGCGCAGGCAGACGATATCACCTTGCTGGTGTTGCGTTACTGCCCGGATGGCCCCGCCCCGTCTATCCCAGTCGGCGGCGGCGAAGGCATCTGACCGCGACGCTCCCCACCAAACGCTTCCCGCCAAAGCACCGCCCCGCACACCGTCCACACCGCTCCAAGGGCGAGAGCCGCATCGTGTCTTCCTGTCATCAAACAGAGCGGAAGAAAAAAACTTGCCATCTGCCACATCAACGCGACCACCAGGCGCAACCAGTCTGCGGCATGCTCCGCCCGGTCGGCGCGCTTCCATTCGCCCGGCCACAATCCCGAAGGCCGAATCCGCATGTAGAATTCCTTCCTCACATCTTCATCCGTACGCGCGAACAGGAATGCTCCCACAACACATCCCAGAGCCGAGATCCCTGCAATCACCCCCATCTGCATCGCCTCATTCCAGCCCGTGCCCCCGCCAAAAAACGACACGCCCATGGCCGCCGCAAACCCGGATGCCACGCCCAGCGTAAATCCGGCCCCGTTCAGCCGTCCCCAGAACCATCGCAATGCAAACGGAGCCAGAAACGCAGGAAACAGATTGATGACAATCGCCAACCACACATCCAGCACCGACGACACATTCCACGCGAGGGCAAGACCCGCGCCGACGATGCCAGCTGACGCCGCGTAAGCCGCCAGCACCAGCTCCCGCTCACCTGCGCGTGGCCGCGCCAACGGCCAGATATCCCGTACAACATAAGACGCCCCGGCGTTGATGGTGCTGTCAAATGTGGACATGGCAGCTGCCAACATCGCCGCGACAACCACGCCGCGTATTCCCGCCGGAAAAAATTCTGAGGATAACACCGCCGGCAGAATCGTTTCCGGATCGTCGATGCCTGCGCCCAGATGCACTGCCAGCAGCACAAAGCCCAGCACCATCGGCCAGCGAAACGCAAACAGCACCGTCCACAACATTCCAATCCGCAAACAATCCCGTTCGTTCCGCGCCGAATAAAATCGCTGCGCCATATAGGCGGATCCGCCGCTTCCCCCCAGCCCTTCCAACAAGCCTTTGCCGGCCCACGCCAGCAGCAGCACCCCGAACATCCGGTAATCCAACCCGCCGCCAAGGGGCGCCACAAACGCTTCGTCGTACCACGGCGGCACGATCCGCAGCTGCCCGCCCCCCGGCCACGCCGCGACCAAAGCCGGGTCCAGCACCGACGCCCCCGCAACAGCCACATACACGGCGGCTCCGCCAATCAACACACTCTGAAATACATCAGTCAACACAACGCCGTACAATCCGCTCATCATGGTATACACCAGCGCCACGCCTAGCATCAACACCTGGCATGTCCGCTCGTCGAACGGCAGGAAAACCGCAAGGAACTTGCCGGCCGCACCCAAAAAGAATGTCACCATCCCCACCGAAATCGCGATGTAAGTCGCGGCTGCAGTCAACCGCGCGGCACGCCCCTGCCATCCCGTTCCGAATCGCAGCTCCATCCATTCAGCCGTCGTCATAACCTCGCTGCGCCGATGCCACTTGCCCATGAACGCAAGGAACACGGCAATCGGCAGCACAACGCCGCCGCGGGTTTCAATCCATAACGCCTGGAATCCGAAGTAATAGACCAGCGTCACCAACGTCATCGTGCCTGCCACATCGAAATTGCTCGACATGCCCGAAGATCCAAGCGCCCACCAGGGCAGACGGCGTCCGCCCAAAAAGTACGCACCGGAATCCTCCGCGGCGCGTCTGGCGAGAAACGCGCCCAACGCCAGCAGCGCAACGAGATAACCGCCGATAATCCAGTAATCCAACGGAGCCATCTATCTACCTTAACCGCGCCGTCAAGCCGCAGGCGGCACTTCCGCCACCGCCGATTGCAAATAAACGGGTTCAAGGGGTTCACAAGGCAACCGGTTGCCCTGCTCCACCCACAACCGCAACAACCGGCGCGCGTCCGGAGCCACGATCTGCAAGCCTGTCCTCAACTCCGCAGGCAGGCTCGGCAGCGCCAGCATGACCCCGCCAGCTCCCAACTCCTGCTTCGCCTCTTCAGTATTCATCAATCGCACCGTCACCTCGCACCGCCCGCGGTCAACCTCCGCGACGAAGATCTTTCGGCGCCCCGCATCGCCAGCTGCCTTGTACCGTTGTGCGTCCACAGGCATGGCCAGGAGCGAGTTGATCGCCCACACCCGGCCACCACGCGCGGCACTCAGTCCCATCGCCGCACAAAACGCACTGCGCAATCCGGAGTACGATCCGGGACCCCGCCCCACGACGGTCGCACCGGGGCGGACGCCTCCGGAAATCGCCCGCTCCAATTCCGCAATCAATTGCACGGAAGCCCTGCGCCCACCTTCGAACTCCTGGAACGCGATATTCACACCACCATCGCATGTCCACGCCAACGAACACGGCTCACTCGAACATTCGATCGCAAGCGCCGTTTGATGGCCCCACTCAGTGTTATCGCGCATGAAGTCCCTTCGCATGGACTCCACTCAACACGCCACCACGCCGCACACAAGCCCGACGCCCTCAGCGGCCCCGGCCGAAAAGCATGACATGCACTGTCTTCAAAACGACAGCCATATCCAGCCCCAACGAAAAGTTCCGAATATAATAAAGGTCGTACATCAGCTTCTCCACGGCGTCTGCAACCCCCGCCCCATAGGGATAATTCACCTGCGCCCAACCTGTTATGCCCGGACGCACCAGGTGCCGGAAATGATAATGTGGGATGACATCCTCATACTCTTCCACGCATTTGATCCATTCCGCGCGCGGGCCAATCAAACTCATGTCCCCCCGCAACACGTTCACAAGCTGCGGCAATTCGTCCAACCGGCTCACACGTAGAAATTTCCCGACCCGCGTAACGCGCGGATCCTTTTTCTCGGTGTACATCCCCTTCTCTTCGCTGCCAGTATGCATGGTGCGGAACTTGTACAACGTGAACGGCCGCCGATGCTGGCCCACCCGCGTCTGGCGAAAAATCACCGGTCCACAGCTGTCCATCCGCACTGCAAGTGCCACCAGCGCTAACACTGGCGACAGCAACACCAGCAGAACGCTCGCAGCAAGAGCGTCTCCGCCCCGTTTAGCCGCTGCAAACGCGCTGTGTTTCACAAGATGAAACCCCGCCTGCAACGGCCATGTGGGTGTGAGCAGATGCACCGGCATCTTCTCCCAGTACGCTTCGTAAAAGGCCTGCACCGAATAGACGGGCATGTCCTGAAAATGCACCGTGGCCAGGAAATGCAACACGCTCTCGGGTACCTGATTCCCCTCCAGCGCCACAATTATGCCCTCGTGAACGCGCTCCGGATGGCTGTGCAGACGTTGCGGCAGATCGGAAATTGACGATTCGAACTTTGGCGAACCCGGTTCGGCTATCTCCATCCCCACCAGCTCCGGGTCCAAAGCCACAAACTCCAGCTGTTGCTGCTGGCCATTAAACTGAAAAGCCTGCAGGAACCGTGCTGCACGCTCCGGGCTCGCCACGACAAGGAAGCTGCGCTGGGCCCGAACTCGCCTCAGCGAAAACCACAGCAACCGGCGGTGCCCCAGCGTGAGCACGCAAAACCCCGCCGCCGCAATCAGAAAAATCCCCCGGCTCGGATTGAGCGGGCTGCTGTAACTCGTGACAATATAAACAAACACTGCGGCAATAATGAACCCGGCTATGCATGCCATCACATGATCCGCCGCATAACGCAGCGAGGCCATGTCCTTGCGGGATTTGTACCCCCCGATAATCGCGAACCCGACAGCGAGTATGGCAGGCGGCACAACCAATTCCGCAGGCCCATACCAATTTTCCCAGTCCCACACTTTGGAAAGTCCGACGTACAAAACTGCTCAGATCGCCGCGTCGATCAGCACGAGCATCGGCGAGAACAGCCACGCGAAATTGCAAAGCGCGCCTTTACTCGCCTTTTGCCGGCGTTGAATCGGTGCGTAATCCACCGGAGGCGGACAGGGGCGTCCGGGCGATGCCCACGCAATTTGAGGAGGCGCGGGACGCGGTATCGAGGGACTCTAGGATTTAAGCGTTTCCATACCAGGCCCTGATTCTATTATCCTGCACAAACGCACAAACGCACGACGGAATGCCATCGGGAAAACACCTATTTTTAGCTAATTCAAGTTAACGAATTTGCGCGGTTTTGTCTCGGTGCTTTACCTCGGTACCTCTCTTTCAATAGCCATTCATCTCATGCTCCAGGAACGTACAGCGCTCATCTCCGATGTGCATGCCCGTCCGGATTGTCTCGCGGCGGTTCTTGAGGCTATTCACGCCGCGGGAATTCAAAGCGTGGTCTGTCTCGGCGACCTGATCGGCTACGGCCATGCCCCGGCCGAAACGGTGCGCACCATCGCCTCCGCCGCACGACTGTGTTTGCTCGGTAATCATGATGCCGCTGCAGTTCATGATCGCGAATACGCAGCCGAACTCAGCCTCCAACACCGCGAATGGCTCGAACAACGCCCTCTTCTCTGGACCGGCAACGGCGTTGAGCTTGTCCATGCCAGCCTCTATCGCCCCGAAACTTTTATCCATCTCAAAACCCCAAACCAGGTGGAAGAACACTTCTCAAACCAGCGCGAGCGCATCGCGTTTTTCGGTCATACGCATATCCCGATCCTGTATCACCGCTCGCTGGATGGCCGCATGCGCCGCGCCCATGGTGAAGGTTCGTTTCTTCTCGATCAACCCGGCTTCTACGCGGCAGGCGTGGGCTCAGTCGCGTTCTCACGCGATGACGACAAGCGTCCCTGCTGGGTCGAGTACAATCCCGCTGAGTGCGCCATCAGCTTTCATCGCGTGGGATGACTTCGGCGTACGCACGAAAAACGCCCCGGCACAACCCATCGCCAAACCGCAGCGTCCCATCCCCGCCCCCAATCCTCATCTCGGAACAACGCCCGCTGGCGGTATCGGAAAATCAAACTCGGGCCGGCTCCTCGCCACGTGGCGCTTGATGATGAACCAGATGATTGCCGCGAGCACCAGCGACGCGAGTTTGGCCTTCCAATTGTGCAGAAGCAGCCTGCGGAGGTTCTTCCATGAGAAGAAGTGAACGAAGGCGCGTCTCGAATTCATGTGGCGACAGGTTACGCGCAATCTCTCCGCGTGAACAAACGGAAACGCTCCCCGTTTCTTCAGAAACCACAATCGCGACGGCATCCGAATCCTCGGTAATCCCAATCCCGGCCCGATGCCGCAATCCCAATGTTCGATCCAGATCTTCCCGCTGCGTAATCGGAAACAAACACCCCGCTGCCGCGATCCGGCCGCCCCGCACGACAACCCCGCCGTCATGCAACACCGTTTTCGGGTGGAAAATGGTCTGTACCAGCTCGCTGCTGAATTCGGCGTCCAAAGTCACCCCTGTCGCCGCGTGTTCCGGCATTCCCGCGTCGCGCTCCACAGCAATCAACGCCCCCGTCTGCTTGTTCGCCAGGCGCAATGTGGTTTCCACAAGCGCATCCACCAGCTCCGGATCCCCGCGCTCCGCACCGAACCATTTGTGGCTTCCCAACTCCGCGAGCGCACGCCGCAGTTCCGGCTGGAAAATCACCACCACCGCAATCGCGAAAAACGCGAGGAACCCTTTCAAAATCCAACTCACCACTTCCAGATCCAGCAGCAGTGACACCACAGTCAAACTCAAAAAAATCACCGCCAACCCGGTCAACACCTGCGCGCCCCGCGTAAACCGGAAGTACAGATAGCCGTAATAAATCAGCACGGCTAAAATCCCGATCTCAATCGCCGATCGCCAATGATAACCGATGAAATCCAGCGCAGGTTGCATGCTGGAGGGTAGAACGGATTGCAGAAAAATGAATCGCTCGATTTGCCGTTCCGAGAAAAACTTTCACCCCGACATCGTCCGCACAACGAGGCACGCGCCTCGCTCATGAAGAGTGTCCTTATCCCGCCTCCCCATCTGCCCCCCAGCAAACCCGCATTCGATCAAATCCCGCACACCACAAATTTGTCACACGTGCGACAACATTCGGTCGCAAATCCCACCGCCATCTGTTGCGCGCAACCTGCAACGCGCGCGCAGCGCGCCTTACCATTCTTAATTTAACATTGCGGCATCGCCACTCCGCCCCGCACCCCGCGCACAGCGCTTCTCGCTTTGTTTGTTGCTCCAGAGCGTAATTCCACCCAGTCTGCCCCCCGCATCCTGCCATGGCCGATCCCGCCCGGAATATTTCCCTCTTCATCGCCTTTCGCGTGTTGTTTAACGCACGCTTTTATTATCCTGTTATCGGGATTCTGTTCCTCGATCTGGGTCTGAGCGTGGAACAATACAGCCTGCTCAATGTGGTGTGGGCAGCAGCCATTGTAACGCTCGAAGTCCCCAGCGGAGCGCTTGCCGATCAGATTGGTCGTAAACGCATGGTGGTGATCGCCTGCGTCCTGATGGTCGTCGAAATGGTGTTGATGGCATTCGCACCGACATCCCATCCCGGCTGGCTTTTCGCGGCTCTCGTGCTGAACCGGATTCTCAGCGGTGCCGCGGAAGCGAGCGCGAGCGGCGCGGACGAAGCGCTTGCATACGATTCCTTAAAAGCAGCTGGCCGGGACGGGGAATGGCCCGCGGTACTGAGCCGATTGATGCGCTGGCAATCCGCCGCATTTTTTGCAGCCATGCTTGTGGGCGCGGCGGTTTACGACGATGCACTGCTGCGTGCCGTGCTGGGAGCGGTCGGGGTGGAAGCTCCATGGTTAACCCGGGAGATCACAGTGCGCTTTCCGGTGTATCTCACGTTGATCAATGCCGTGGCAGCTCTGTTTGTGGCTTTGGCGATGCGCGACGTGGAGCATGTCGCCGAACCGGGCGGCAGCGCCGCCCGACGCGTCACGCTCGCCAGCACGCTGCGGCAGACTTTGGCCGCCGGCGCATGGATTCTATCCTCCCCAAAGGCGCTCGCTGTGCTGCTTGCGGGACTGTGTTTCGACAGCATCATGCGGCTTTTTCTCACATTTAACGCCAACTATTTCCGTGCAATCCAGCTGCCTGAAGCGTCCTTCGGCATTTTGGGATCGGTGTTCGCCCTGCTGGGACTCGCCGCCGCACCGCTGGCGCGACGATTGGCAGAACGGCGCGGAGCGGCGTTCAACTTCGGGGTGGTTGCGGCGCTGGGCTTCGTGGGCCTTGCCGGAGCGGCTTTCGCCGTACCTTACATCGGGCTGTGGGTCAGCGTACCGATCGGTATTGCGTGGTCGTGCCTCGCATTCTTTCTATCGCATTATTTAAACGAAATTGTGCCTCCGGATAAACGCGCAACGGTCCTTAGTTTCCGGGGGCTTGCCCTGAACCTCGGTTACGGCGCAATCGGCCTCATGTTTGCGGGGTTGACCCGCTGGCTCTCGGAGCGTCCCGATGCTCCTAAATCTGAAGACGCCATCTTTGTGCAGGCACTGCAATGGCTGCCGGGATATTTCGTTGCAGCAACGGTTCTGCTGGCGGTCACAGTCCGGGGATTGACCCGACGCCGCAGCGCCGGCTGAACCCCACTCTGCCGCCGCGCCAAATATTGCGCATCAAGCTGTCGGCGTTGCCCTGCGTGCGGGCTGGGTTACACTCCGGACATGACGTTGATCCGGCAAATCGATGAAGATATTAAAACAGCCATGCGCGCCAGAGAAGCGGCAAGGCTTTCGACATTACGTATGTTCAAGGCGGCATTGAAAAATGCGCAGATCGAGAAAGGCGGTCCCAACGCGGATTTACCAGACGCCGACGCCCTCGCAATTGCGCGCAAGCTCATCAAACAGCGGGAGGATTCCGTCGAAAGCTTCGAGAAGGGCGGACGCCCGGAGATGGCGGCAAACGAACGTGCGGAGATCGAAGTGCTGAAAGCTTACATGCCTGCGGCATTGGAACCCGCCGAACTCGCGGCGCTGGTGGAAGAAGCTGTCAAGCAAGCCACAGCAGATGGCAAACCGCAGATGGGCGCAGTCATGAAAATTGCAGCAGCCAAGGCGGCGGGACGTGTGGACGGCAAAACGTTGAGCGCCGAGGTTCAGAAACGCCTGAAGTGAACGCACGCCGCCGGATGGGGAGCAATGCCTGACCACGCCGCGACCATTCCACCACGGACATTGGGCGTTGTCATCGTCGCCGCCGGACGCGGCGTACGCGCCGGCTTCGACAAGGCGTTTGCCACGCTTGGCGGTCGACCTGTGCTTGCCCACAGCGTCTGCACCTTCGCGGGATATGCGCGTACAGCAACTATCGCGATTGTGGCCCGCGAAGAAGCGCGCTGCGCCGCAGAACAGGTAGGAACACTTGCCGGCACGCTTTTTGCCGGGGTTGCGAGCGGCGGCGGGCGGCGGCAGGACTCGGTCTGGAACGGTGTGCAGGCGTTGATCGCCGCGCATGCAAACCTTGGCGAGATTGCCGTTCACGACGCTGCACGCCCTCTGGTGCGTCTGATCGATATCGAACGATGCCATGATGCCGCACTACACGACGGGGGAGCAGTGTGCGCGGCACCCATCGTGGAGACATTGCGGCGCGACGGTGGCGGCGGTTGGCTCGGAGCTACCGTGCCGCGGGATGGCGTCTGGGCGATGCAAACCCCGCAGATATTTCGCAGAGACATCCTTTGCCAGGCGATGGAACAGCTTGCACGCTCAGGCGACGAAGCCACGGATGAAGCCGGCGCGGTGATCGCGGCCGGTGGACGCGTGCGGATCGTGGAAGCGCCGCGATGGAATCTCAAAATTACATGGCCCGGGGATCTGGAAATCGCGGAATGCCTGCTCCACGCTCAACGTGTCGAGCCATCTGTATGACCATAAACAGCCGTACCTCACGTCTTGCCAACGGCGTTCGCGTGGCGACCGCCACGTTGCCATGGGCGAGCAGCGTCGTCGTGGGGGTCTGGGTCGATTCGGGCGGGCGCAACGAATCCGCCCAACGCACCGGCGCTTCGCATTTCGTGGAGCACATGCTGTTCAAAGGCACACGCCGACGCACGCCGCGGCGGATCGCCGTGGATGTCGAGGAAGTGGGCGGGCATCTGAATGCGTTTACAAGCGAGGATCACACCTGTTACCACGCGCAGGCGGCAGCGCGTCACGTGCCCCGCCTTGCCGATGTGCTTCTGGATATGGCATTAAACGCGCGCTTCCCTGCGGCGGAAGTCGAGCACGAACGCGCTGTCATCTGCGAAGAAATTGCGGAGGTGAACGATCAGCCCGCGCAACGGGTCGAAGAGATGCTTTCAGCCGGTATGTGGCCCGGCCATCCCCTGGGACGCCCCCTCACCGGCACGCACGCTTCGGTGCAGGCCATGTCCCGCGCGGCATTGGTCGATCATTTCCGCCGGAATTATCGTGCCCGCTCGATTGTTCTCACCGCGGCAGGCCAGATTGAGCATGAGGATTTCATGCAGACGGTGCAAACTGCCGCACTTCGCTTCCGTGAAGGCCGGGCCCCGGCACCACGCCCGTGGAAAGGCCTGGCAGGCGGCGAACGCGGGCCGCAGACATTCGTGCTGCGTCAGGACTGCGAACAAACGCATCTGGCCATTGGATTTCGTGTGCCGGGCAGACATGATTCCGCGCGTTTTGCGCTGCGGCTCTTGAGCGTAATGCTGGGAGAGAACATGAGTTCCCGCCTGTTCCAATCGCTTCGCGAACAACGCGGCTATTGCTACTCCGTGAGTTCTTCCCTGGCGACCTTTTCGGACGCCGGCGCATTTGTCATCGAGGCCGGGCTGGATGGAGCGCATCTGCGGCGGGCGCTGGCGCTGATTTATCGCGAGGTGCACCGCCTTCAATCGCGGCCGGTGAGCGCGGCCGAATTGCGTCGCGCACGCGAGTATCTGTTCGGCCACACGGAGATCGTGCTGGAGGCCGCTCCCAGCCAGATGTTTTGGTGCGGCGAAAGCCTGCTTGGTTACGGGCGCATCCAGGATCCCGCGGCGGTTTGGGAGGATTATCAGCGCGTAACGCCGGGCGAAGTGATGGACGCCGCCCAGCAGTTTCTTTGTCCGTCCGCACGCACCGCAGCAATTATTACTCCGGAGGATTGAACTCCGGCATGGCGATTTGTTCTTCGCGGGGAAACGTTTCCGCAGCAGGCGCCGGTACACGTCCACCATCTTCGTAACCCGCCATATACCCGGCGTTGAATGCCCCGACATCACTGGGCGGGAGTGCGCGGCTGTGTGGAGCGGGGTTACGCGGCAGGCCGCTTGCAGCATCTGCGCGCCCCATGGCAATGCCATTATTATAAGCGGCTTCGCGGGAACCGCCGGAAACACGAGACGGAATGCCACTCGACGTCCCACATCCGCTCACACCGATCAGGATGGCAACAGCAAGAAAAACCGCGAGGGCGCGTATGGTCATGGCAAAGACTCTCTTCGATGCGTCCTGCATCGGCGTCAAGCATTGCTGTGCCAATGCGGACCGGGGCGCAGTCGTGCAAACGGGCATTTGCATCGCGAGCGGTCTGCGGCACACTACTCTCTATGCCTGCATTGTCTTCTCCAGCCACGGACCCGGGCACGCCGATGCCTGCTTTCTCATTGCCGGACACGGTATCCGGCAGAAGCCTGGGGCCTGACGATTTTCCGGATGCCGCAGCGTATGTCGTGGCGTTTATCTGCAATCATTGTCCTTACGTAAAACATATCCGCGCCGGACTGGCCGTGGCCGGGCGCGCAATTCAGGAGCGTGGCGGTGTCCTGTTCGCAATCAGTGCGAACGACGCAGCCAATTATCCCGAGGATTCGCCGGAAGCGATGACGGCCGAGGCGAAAGCTGCGGGATTTGCCTTCCCTTATCTCCACGACGAATCGCAGGAAACAGCCAAGGCTTTCGGCGCGGTATGCACCCCGGAATTTTTCGTTTACGACAAACACCGCCGTCTTGTTTACCGCGGTCAGATGGACTCCAGCCGACCGGGCAACGCGGAGCCGGTGACTGCAGCCGACCTCCTTGAAGCGGTGAATGCCGCCGTTGCAGGCGAAGGGTACAACGGCGAGCGCAAACCCGCTCTCGGATGCAGCATCAAGTGGAAGCCCGGCAACGGCCCGGCTTGAAACGTGCGGTGCCAGAGCAACGGTTTGGACGGACCCGCAACCTTATTACGGCAGCATGGCGTCTGCCGTTCAAACGCGTGTTCGCCCTCACGGCCCTGTTGTTTTTCGTCGGCGAATTCTATCCGCTGTCGAATTTCCCGATGTACAGCGGCGTGTCCGACGATGCGGACTATTATTATCTCACCGATGAAGCAGGTCGGCCGGTCCCGATGCTCACTTATTTCGGCATCCGCACGGCACGCGCGAAAAAGGTTTTCCGCGGGCACTTAAAGGAGTTCACCGATGCGCGGGGGGTCAAACGTGAGGAAGGCACAATGGAAGAGCGCCGGGCGGCAGGCGAAACGCTGCTGCGATTTCTTGAAAACAATATGAATCCCGGCCAACGCGAAGCGCTAGATGCGCAACGCATCCGCCTTATGTGGACAGTGCTCACGATGCCGGGCGGACGGATCGCGGCGGAAACGCAGGAGATCGCAGCTCTGGACCTGTCGGCGGCATTGTCAGGCGTTCCGCCATCCGCATCGCCCGGTGGTGCCGTTTCCGAATGACGTCGCGCAACCCGGATCGCCCACACGACACGCCGACATCGTCGCACCTGCACGATGCCGCCCGACGGTCTCTTCCGGCCCAGCAGGACGCACAACCCCGCCGGGAAACGCGTTGGTGGCGCGTAGACCATGCCGTGTGGGAGGTGCATCTTATGCGGATCGCATTCGCCCTCGCGATGTATCTAAGCCTGCGCAGCAACTGGCCGGGTTTCGAATCGCAATCGCAGCCGCATGGGCTGGGACAATGGATCGATTTCTCGTTTCTTGGCAGCGCAGCCGTCATGCAATGGCTGGAGCCGTTGCGGATTATCGCACTGGCCGTGTTCGCGCTGGGCGTGGCACCCGTGCTCACACTCGGAATGGCGGCATTCATCGGGGTCGGCGCCGGCACATTGATGAATTCGCAGGGGGCCATCGGCCACAGCACACAGCTCATGTCCATGACCGCCCTTGCGCAATGGGCCGTCTACATTTGGTGGGCGGCAGCACGCCAGCGCACAGCCACCGGCTGGTTACTTCCAGACGCGGCAGGCAGCGGTAACGCCACTGCAGACTGGGCAAAAGTCATTATCGCAGCAGGTTACACCGTGTCCGGCGTGGCAAAATGGATTTTCAGCGACGGAGAATGGCTTGAGCGCGCTCCGTTTCTTTCCCTTCAGGTTATCAAAGCCAGCGAAATGGATTATTACAACCGGCTGGAACGTGATTCCGGGTTTTGGGTTAGCGAATTCCCGGCGTTTCTCGCCAATCATCCCCTCGTCGCGCAGGCATTGTTTGGAGCGGGATTCTTTCTGGAACTGCTCGCCTTTCTCGCTCTCCTCGGGCGTGGTTGGGCGCTGGCGTTCGGCCTCGGATTGATCGGCCTGCATCTGTCCGTTTCCGTCATGATGCGGTTGCATTTCGAGGATCATATCCTTCTATTGGCGATCTTCTTCGTAAACCCTGTATGGTGGATTTGGCGCATTGCGGCGGGCCACTGGCAGCGACGGCCGGAAACAACCGCGCCATGAAGAGTTTTGCCGGACCGATGGACACCATGCTCAACCGTCTCGAACGCCAGTACGGACATCTAGCGATTCCGAACCTGCTGAATTATGTCGTCATCCTTAACGGGGTGATGTTCGCGCTGCTGCTGGGCCGTCCGGAATATGTCCAAGCCCTCACGCTAAACCCTCAGGCCGTTCTGGGTGGCCAAGTGTGGCGTCTGGTATCTTACATTTTCATTCCGCCATTCGTCCATCCCATCTTCATGATCTTTGCCCTGCTGTTGATGTGGCGCTTTGCGCAGGGGCTCGAGGAGGTTTGGGGATCGTTCCGCGTCAATGTTTTTTATCTGTGTGGCATGCTCGGCACCACGATCTTTGCCCTGATTTCGGGTGGGGCCGCCGGGAACGGTTACCTGAATGCGACCGTCTTTTTTGCGTTCGCAACGCTGTTTCCCGATTATCGGCTGATGCTTTTTTTCATCCTGCCGGTGCCAGTCAAATGGCTGGCGCTGATCTCCGTCGGGTTTCTCCTGCTTGCATTCCTGCCCGCGCCGTGGGCGCATAAACTGGCGATGATCGCCGCGTTTGCGAACTATCTGCTGTTCTTCGGCCCGCGTTTGGCCGATCACCTCCGCACCAGTGCTGAGGTTGCAAAACGTCGCGCCCGGTTTGAACAGGCACAACGCCAGGATCCCGATGAAACTTTGCATCGTTGCAACCTGTGCGGCGCCACCGAGATCACACATCCGGATCGGGGCTTTCGTGTGCGGGATGATGACAGCGAAATCTGCGAGGTTTGCCTCGAGCAATCGCGCAAAACTTCAAAAGCCTGATCTCACACACGGCCGCGGGCGGTTCTCTTTCCGTTGACACTCCGGCATTCCGGCGTCACAACGTCCCTGATCCTCACGCTGTCGCTCCCATCGGTTTCGCGCGGCAGCCGCAGGGGATTCACATCATGAGTCATCCGGTTTATTGTCCGAATTGCGGCAGCCAGACTGCGCCCGAGACGGAGTTGTGCACAGGATGTCATATGACCCTCGAACAGATCGATAACCTGGCCGGCACGGTTCCCCGACGGGATATGCTTGTTATGGATTATCAGGCCGCACTTACTCCGGGCCAGACGCGACGTTTGAACAACCTTGTCGCGCTGCTGGGCAAACGTTTTCCGCAGAGCACCTTTGCCGTCATGTTTTTTCCATCGCCTTTACCCCCTTTGCTCTACACATTCTGGATGGCTAACCGCGCCAAACACGGCCCGTGTACCGCTGTGTTCGGACGCAACTTCTCCGTATTCCTCCTTGTCGACACCGACGCACGCAGCGCCGCGGTAAGCGTCGGATACGGTCTGGAACGGTTCCTGCCCCGCGAAACTCTTGCGACATGCCTTGAAGCCGGCCGCCGACAACTTGTGGTCGGGCGTACTGCCGCCGGCGTGGAGCGCATCCTCAAATCGCTCGCCCGCGCCATGGCAGCCGCCGCAGTGCCGCGGCAGGTCACCGTTTCCGCAAAAACGCCCAATCCTGCCGAGGAGACAGCCGGAGACGAATTTTAGACGCCGAATACCTGCCCGCTGGGAGCTGCGTTCTACTCCCGGCCAAGCCTCAGGCTCCTTTTGATTCGCGCTGATCCGCCTCTGTGGCAGGGCCACGCCCGAACTTTAGCCCACGCATGGCGCGATCTGAACCGCAGATGGGTTGATAGGGAAAATCCCTATTTTCATTCGCTCGGTTCACTTTTTCTTGAACGAAACGATGCTGTTTGAGATGAGGCATTCATCGGGTTCACCACGTCCATCGTACCAGGGGCGCAGGAGATGCAATCCCTTAAATCCATGTTCCAAGGCTGTTCCCTGCGGAATGACCAAGGGCGGCAGCATGACGCGACATATCATGCCACGCACGGAACGGCGGGTATTGCGCTGTTTGGGATCAAATTGCTAGCATCGCTTGTCGCGGTATTCGGTTTGCCAGCATTAAATTAACACGATTTCAGCAGGAATGCGTTGATCTGTTCGTTCACGCGGCGGACGCGCTGTCATTGCCGCGGTCGATCGGCGAAATTTACGGGTTGTTATTCAGCACCGAAGACCCGGTCTCCCTCGACGATGTCATGGATCGCCTGCAAATGAGTCGCGGTGCAGCGTATGAAGGGTTGCGTTGGCTGCGCGGGGTGGGCGCTGCGAGGCTTGTCTACAAACCTGGCGTGCGAAAAGAACATTTCATCGCCGAAACAAGCCTGCGCCGCCTCGCCTCGGGATTTCTGAGAGAGCGCATCGAACCCCACATCGATCATGGCGATGAACGCATCACAACTGTGGCTAAAGCCATTGGAGGCACCCCGGCAGAAACCGGCTTTCAGAAAGGTCGTATAAATCAGTTGAGGAACTGGCATCGCTTCGCGCAACGCGCACTTCCTGCTGTAAAACTTCTCGCCGGCAAATATTGACTGCCACACACATAACTCATCTTCTTTTTTCAATTTGTCATCTGCCCATAAAAACGCACGACCCAAAAAAAAATCGAAAACCCGGAAAGTCAACTCCATCGGCATCCGTTCCGATGCCGGATGCGGAGAAAGGGTTAAGGGCCATCCCTGTCACCCCAAAACTGAAGAATCTACCTACGAAACGCCAACAGGAAGCTGCCAGCCGCCCCATGCCGGGGTTGTGATCCGTGACAACCAGGAACCAGGACCTCTTAACCCAGCCGTAGAACGTCTCTTCTTCCCAAGCGGGGAGTAAGATGCATGCGCCACGTGTCCGAGTTTCCTGCCCGGCACCGAAACGCTCGCCGAAAAGTCCTGGAGTCAGCCCTGAAAGTAGTGGACTCTTGCCATGGCAGAATCATCTCTCCAGTGATGCAAGAAATTCTCTCCATCAAGGTTTCCACTGCGGAGAAGGCTCGATTGAAGGCCGAGGCCGCACGGCGTGGCGTGAAGCTTTCCACCCTCCTGAGGATGGGATTGGAAGCCGTCACTGCGGACGTTTCTTCAGCAGACCGACCCTCATGTTATGATTTGGCCGCACGCTTCTTCGAGGAGCCCGGTCATATCGATTCCAGTGGCCTGCGTGATCTCTCCACCAACAAGGTGCATCTGCACGGCTTCGGCACTAAGCCATGAGCGCCGCACTCATCGCCGATACCGGCTCGCTCGTTGCTTTGCTGGATCGGTGCGGTGCCGAGAGGTGAGGTTGGCCGGATTTATCAAAGCGCCGATTGTTTTATTCTGCCGACACTCTCCGATGGCTACGCGCTCACCCAGCTTGAGGCTCTTGCCCACGGGATGCCGGTGATTGCCTCGAAGCGCTGCGGTGAGGCCGTGGCGCACGGGCGTAACGGCTGGATTCTCGAAGATCTCGAGCCGGGAACCATTGCCACCGTGATCCGCGTGGCGATGACGGAAGGCCTGTCTGACGTGCGGCCACCAGAGTTTTCGTTGGATGATTTGGCCGAGGCGTTGATTCGCCAGAAGGCTGGGTGTCTGCCAGTGCGAAGCACAAGGTGGCGCGCTACCGCCGGGAGCGCATGCGAATGGGGTGCGAAAGAGTTGCCCAATACAGAGTCCGCAGGTCTTTTCTTGGACTCGCCTTTCTCCCTTCATTCGCTGCTGCCCCGGCGGTGCAGCGCCACCTGAAGAAAGATCAGACAACATCTTTTCATGCGCTTCCTCATTCACTTCGCTCGCTACGGGCCATACCATCATGCGCGGCTGCGGGCGGCGCATGAGGTGATCTCGCCGCTGGGTTGGGAGGTGATTGGTTTGGAGACGGCACGTACGGACGCGACCTACGCCTGGGACGAGACCAAAGGCATGGGCGATGGCCCGAAGGTCGTCACCGCATTTCCGAGGCGGGTTTATGAGGAGATCACGGCCCGTGATTGCAAGCAGGTGTTGCATCCTTTACTGGATTCCCTGACCCCCGACGCCATCGCCATCGCAGGCTGGGCAAGTCCGGATGCGCAGTCGTTGTGCACCTGGCAAGGATCACGGCGATTGACATGATGATTTCGCATGATAATATCCTCTTATGAATTGCTCGACAGTCACCGAGCGGGGGCAGGTATCGGTTCCGGCTGAGTTGCGGAGGGCGATGCGATTGCGGGCGGGCCAGAAGCTCGAGTGGGAGCGGGTTTCCGACCGTGAAATGCGGGTTTGGCTCAGGGAAGAGTCGCCGCCGGGGCCTCTTTCCGTTCTTGGCTATGCGCGACGGATGCGAGGGGGGGCACCCCGGCTCACGAAAGAATGGATGCACGAACTGCGTGATGGAGAATGAGTTGGGTGGTCGATACCTGCGTGGTGCTGGATGTGCTCGAGGATGACCCCGAGTTCGGCATGCCATCGGCGCGTTTGCTCGAACAACATCTCCCGGAGGGGTTGTTGGTCTGCCCGGTTACTCAAGTTGAACTCTCTCCCGCCTTCGAGGGAGATCTCGCCGAGCAGCGGAGGTTTTTTCAGCAAGCGGGGGTTGATGACCATTGCGGCTGGACCATCGCGGACACTGAGACGGCGCACGCCGCGTGGCACCGCCACATTGCCGGAAGGCGGGCTGGAACGATGACCAAGCGACCCGCGGCCGATATTTTGATTGGCGCGTTTGCATTGAACCGTAGGGGTCTGATCACCCGAAATGCCAAGGACTTCCGAAAGCATTTCCCGACGCTGGAGATACGGGAGCCTTAAATCCCAGTCCTGTCTCCTGACCCGTGCCCCGACTCTTGATCCACTTTACCCGATACGGCCCGTATCATCACGAGCGGTTGCGGCGCTGGTTGGCCAAGGTGGAAATCATCGATTTCGAAGAAAGTCTGTTTCCATCGCGGGCACTGAGCCGCAGCGACCAGTCGTGTCTGGCCTGGGCCGTCAAAACCACGCGGACTGGCTGATCGCCGACGACCGCCTGCGGATTGAAAAAACTAACTTCATTTACTTGCCCCTCAATTTGTCCTTTGTCTGTCTCCTGTCTCCTTGATCGTTCCGATGTCGGCCTGCACATCCATCCAAAGGTCTGGGCGGCGCAATACCACTACTCGCCCAACGCGGTGCTCGCGGGAAGAGCGAAGCGCGGCGCTCGCGATCCTCGGACAACAGACAACCGACACCGCCACCGCCACATCCCAAACCCAGCGGGGCGCGACCGCCGGGGCATCAAACTTTCCACCCTCCGACGCATGGGGCTCGAATCTGTCACCAACGGTGTCGCCACACATTCTGAACACTCGTGTTACGATCTGACCGCCCGATGCTTCGAAGAACCTAGTCACATCGGCTCCAGAGACGGAGATGAGGGCCACCAACTTCTGGCAGATTCGGGGCCGCTGGTGGCCTTGCTGGATCGCTCGGACCTCCACCACGGTTGGGCTCTACAGTGCTTCAAGCAGATGCGCCCTTCAACCTCACCTGGAAGGCCCGCGAATTCGGCGTCCACACCCGATTCATTGATCGCTCCGGGGAAATCAACCGCGGGGCACCGGACCCTCACTGCACCCTGCTTTGTCTCTTGCGCACGCCTTACGTGCTGGCTATCGTGAACTGATAATCAAGCCCGCCGAAATCCAAAAGCTGGCCCTGCAATTGCCTGCACGCTCAAGACTCAAGCTGGCTGGAAAACTGCTCCGTAGCACAGCCCCCACTTCTTCGGAAGAAACCCTGGCCGAAGCCACCCGCCGCAACGAGGAAATTGCCTGTGGCAAAGACCGGCCTCTCCGTGAGGCGGAATTATGGCACGGTGTGAACAAGCGACCCTCTGTTTCGACATGTTCTAAATATGAAAGAGCGCATTGAAATCAACCCGGAGATTTGCAACGGCAAACCTGTCATTCACGGGACGCGGATCACCGTGGACACCGTCCTGGCATACCTGAGTGCCGGCGATTCGGTGGAGGACGTCCTGGTCGCCCACCCACAACTTGAACGGCTGGATATTCTGTCATGTCTTGACTTCGCCCGCCGGGTAAGTGCCGCGAGGTCCACCATTCTGGTCGCTTCGTGAAACACCTGCTGGTTGACGAAAACCTGCCCGCTTCTTTGGTGGCGCTGCTGCCCTGCGAGTGTTCGCACGCCACGGATCTCGGGAAGCAGCAATCCGACCGCCAGCTTTGGGAACATGCCCGCCAGCATGACTGGACGATTCTCACCCGCGACACGGATTTCTTTGATAGGATCATGTTGCAGGGTCCACCACCCAAAGTCATCTGGGTGCGCTTGGGTAACATGCGCCGGGCCGAGCTCGAGTCCCTCCTTCTGCGACTCTGGCCGGATATCCTCCGACTGCTTGATGATGCGGACCTGATCGAAGTTCATTCCTCGAACTTGGAGGCATTCTCGCGATGACTGGGCTGATCCCACCTCCTCCCATTGGCTTTCGTGTATCGGTCCATCGCGGGCACTGAGCCGCAGCGACCAGTCGTGTCTGGCCTGGGCCGTCAACAACCACGCGGACTGGCTGATCGCCGACGACCGCCTGCGGATTGAAAAAACTAACTTCATCTACTTGCCCCTCAATTTGTCCTTTGTCTGTCTCCTGTCTCCTGTCTCTCGTAGTGACCGGTCGCTACGCGACAGCATTCTTCATCGGCAGACTCAAGCACGAGATGCTCCAAGGTGGATCCTTGGATAATGCTGCCGACGCACAAACTGAAATCTTCGAATACATCGAGGGCTACTACAATCCCCACCGCAAACACTCCTCAATCGGTTACCTAACCCCCAACCAATTCGAGGCCAACCTCCACTCATCAAACTAAAACAACCTGGTATAAGTATCAGTTGCACCTCACTGTCCCTACGGGACGACAGCGGACAACGGACTCCCTCCTCCGCCCCTTGCTCTCCCCCCTGAATCTGGTAGGTTGAATCCCAGGAATGCCAGCTCGACGCTCTCCCCGCGGAGCCACGGCCGTATGGTTGTTTGGCTCGCAAGCCCGTGGTGATGCAGGGCCGGACAGCGATGTTGATTTGCTTGCCATCGTGAAACACTCCCCCTTGTCCCGGTATCAAAGAGCGGTGCGGGCGAGGAAAGCGACGCAGGGTGTCAGAGTGCCCAAGGATATTCTGGTGCTTACTCAGGAGGAGTGGGACAGGGGTCTCCGCGCGCCCTGCTCCCTTCCAAGCACGGTCACGCGCGAAGGGATCCGGATTCTCTGAGATGACAGAGGAGTCAAGGGATCTGGCCGGCTCATGGTTGCGCAAGGCGAAGTCCGACCTGGCCAGCGCGCACCGCTTGGCGGATGGAGAACAACCACCGCTCGATACGGCTGCCTGCCATTGCCAGCAGGCTGCTGAAAAGGCACTCAAGGGCTGGCTGTCTTTGCAGGAAACCCCCTTCCCGAAAACGCACCTGGTCGACGAGTTGCTCGATCTCTGCGTGCAACGTTCCGCCGACTTCGAGGCACTCCGCGATCACTGCCAAACTCTCACCCCCCCCTGGCCACCGAGTTCCGCTACCCCGGTGAGGTTTTCCAACCCTCGAGAGAGGAGTTCGAGATGGCCCGAAAGATGGCCGACGAAGTGGTTCGCTTCGTGGCGGAACGAATGACATAGCCCGATGCCGCGCGGTGCGCGGAATGACGAATGCAGCGTCGCCCTTCATTCAGAATCGTCCACTCTTCCCCCTTTCGCGTGTCTGGTGCCTTCCGTAGTTCCTGATTCCCTTCAACATTCAAAATTGGAGCAAAGCGACCCCTCTTCTTCTCCCATTCAACATTCAACATTCAACATTCAAAATTCTTCCGCAGGAAGCACTTACCGCCAGATCTTCAAGGCCACCAGCATCGTGGGCGGGGAGCTTCGCCCAAGCCTGCGGCACCCCCGCCGTCCATCGGACAATCCACCGTTGTCGGTTGTCCGTTGTCCGAGGTGCTTGCTGACGGGGCTTCGCGATCTCCAAGCGCTGAGCAAATGGCCCTGCTCGCGGGGAGAGCGAAGCGCAACATCGCGATCAACCGACAACCATCAATCGCCAATCGCCTTCTCCACCCATTCAACATTCAACATTGATTCTGGCCCCTGTCTCCTGATCCCTGATCCCTTCTTCCATGCACACCGCCATTCTCAGTGCCTCCCTATCCAGTCGTACCGGTGGTATCTTTGAAATCGAGCGCAGTTTAGCTTTAAATCTCTCGGATCTGGGAGTCTCCATCGAGGCATTCGGCATCTGGGATGAGCGTTGGGAACAGGACAGGAATTTGTGGGGAGGCATTCCCTGCCATGTCTTCAAGCATATCGGACTGGAAGGCTACACCTATTCCCCTGCGTTGAAGTCTGCTTTTATGCGAACGGATTTCGATCTCATCCATCTCCAGCACCTCTGGATGTATCCGTCCTGGCTTGCGTTGCAGCGCCATCAGAAGAGAGGCGAACCATTCATCGTCACTGCCAACGGCATGTTGGAGTCATGGTCATTGCGCAGTTCCGCATGGAAAAAGCGATTGATTCACCTGCTTCACGAGTCGCGCATGCTCCATAGCGCCGCCTGCCTCCAGGCGAACACACAAAAGGAGTTGCGGGATTTCCGGGCGTATGGATTGAAAAATCCGGTGTGCGTCATTCCGAACGGAGTGGATTTGGTAAAAGCTGAAACGCTGAAAACTGAAAAGCTGAAAAAAGATAGGAAGATTCTGCTGTTTCTAGGACGGCTCCATCCGAAGAAAGGACTCATCAACGCGATACGCGCCTGGCACAAGATCAGGGGACAGGGGTCAGGGGACGGGAGTCAGGAAGAGTGGCAGTTCGTGATCGCGGGCTGGGATCAGGGTGGGCATGAGGCGGAGTTGAAGAAGTTGGCCACGGAACTGGGAATCCGCTGGGCCGATGCGAGAGACCGCAAAGCGGAACCTCCGAATTTCAGTTTTCAGTCTTCAGAATTTCAGCTTTTGTTCACCGGCCCTGCCTTCGGCGATATCAAGGACGCACTCCTGCGCCAGGCAGACGCTTTCATTCTTCCGAGCTTCAGCGAGGGACTGCCGATGTCGGTGCTCGAGGCGTGGTCCTATCGTTTGCCGGTACTGATGACGGATCATTGCAACCTGCCCGAGGGCTTCGCTGCCGACGCTGCAATCCGTATTGGGACGGATGTCGGAGATCAGAAGTCGGAAGTCGGAGGTGACAGATCAGGGTCGGGCAGTCAGCCCATGTCGATGACTGAAGGAATGCGTTTACTGTTGGAGATGACAGAGATCGATCGCGTTACCATGGGGCAACGTGGGCGCACTCTCGTCGAGCACCGGTTCACTTGGCCACAAGTCGCCGCACAGATGAAGGAAGTCTACGAGTGGGTGCTGGGTAGTGGGCCGCCGCCGCAGTCTGTGAGGGAAGGTTGAATAAAGCCACTGAGCCATGGAGATTGTTTACATTGAATCAAGCGTTTTGAGCTACCTCGTGTCCCGTCCGAGTCGGGATCTCGTGGTGGCAGCCCGGCAGCAAATCACCCGCGACTGGTGAGCTGATTCCAAGGCGGGTTTCGAGTGTTTCGTGTCCCAGGTGGTCTTGGACGAAATCGCTGAGGGAAATCCGGAAATGGCCGAGCGCAGGCTTGAAGTGGCCAGGGCGATGGCTCTTCCTGGACTGGATGCCTCTTGCGTGGAGCTGCCTTTGGATCGCTTGTAAGGCTTTGGCTTCGCAGGAAAGAGGTGGGACCGGGCGACGCTGCGGCGGGAGAGGATGGCGGCGGTGCATCATCTGCTCGTGCATGGGGTGTGGAGCTTTTGAAGGAGGGGACAGGGGGCAGAAGTCACGAAGAAAGACGCTGCCATTTCCAGGGCAACTCCATCCGAAGAAGGGACTGGTGAATGCTCTGCGCCCATGGAAGCAAGCTCTCCATTCAACATTCAACACTCCGCAATGGCCGGGCGACGGGCAGCTTTGCGAGACTTACATGGGGATGCAGTTTTGATTATAGCTCGACAAGCGACACCATCTTGGTTTGCTCGTTCCATCTGCCGATTCCTTTGTCCGCGGTGATCAGGGGCAGGCCGAGGATGCGTGCGGTCGCCACGATCAAGCGGTCGGCAGGGTCGCCGTGAAAGTCTGGGAGCCGACAGCTCTCCACGCAAATTTGCGGGCTGATCGGCTCCAGGGTAACGGGCGGAGCAAGATTCGAGGCGATCCAGCCACCCACATCCGGCTCAAGACGAACCCGCCCTTTGGATTCCAACATGGCGACTTCCCAGACCGAAATCGCCGAGACGAACGGCACGCCCTTGAAATCCGCCAATACTTCCGCCCGCGGATCTCCAGCAGCACTCCAAATCCAGACATGCGTGTCCAAAACTGCGGCAACAAGGCTGTCAACCTTCGGCATCCCAATCCTCTTCGCTTGAAATCAGGTCGCCAAGGATCGTTGTGCGATCGGCTGCGCGTCCCCAAAAAGTGTCGGCAACTGGCCCGCGAACCGGAACGAGCTCTGCGGCAGGCCGACCATGGCGGCTAATGACAACCCGGCACTTCTCGCGCTCCACTTTCTCGATGATTCCGAGACATTTCGCCTTGAACTGGGTGACAGTGATTTGCACAACTGTGACAATGGTCAGACTATGGTCATTGTCAAGCACCGACATTAATGAAGACAGGTCGGCTTTGCCGGGAAGCCCGGCGTTGCCCGGAATTTTGAATTATGAATGTTCAATTTTGAATGAAAGGCGAAAGCCCGGCTTTGCCGACAATTTTGAATTTTGAATGAAAGCAGAGAATGACATTTTCGATAAGGCGTATGCGTTCGCTCTGAAAATCATGCGCGTTGCGAAGTTGATCCGGGAACAGCGTGAGTATGATCTGGCGTGACAACTGTGGCGGGCCGGGACAAGCATTGGGGCGAATGTTGAGAAAGCGCAGGCGGCACAGAGTCGGCCGGACTTTAAATCAAAGATGGGAATTGCCGCCAAGGAAGCACGCGAATCCCATTACTGGCTTCGTCTGACGAGGGACGGCAGGGTCCTTCCCGAGAGCGAGGTGAATCCATTGATCGACGACACCGACCAAATCAAACGGATCCTCACGTCGATCGTGAAAAGCACAGGGGAGGCCTGACTGCGTCAGGCAATTTTGAATGGTGAATTTTTAATGAAGGCCTGATTTTCGGAGTTGCATTCAGAATTTCACAACTACCACTCCCGTGAATGGGCCTCTCTCATTCAAAATTTAACATTCAGAATTCAAAATTGAATAAACGGTGATCGATCTCTCCAGGTTTGATAACCGCGCGGTTTTCTCCCGTGGTGTGCCGCGGTGGCAGGAAGTTCTTTGGTGGGTGGCAAGATCGCTGCTATTTGCGCCATGGTTTCCGGTGCCATCAGGTCTGAAAGTGGCGGCTCTGCGCGCTTTTGGGGCGAAAGTGGGCAAACATGTGACGATTCGCGCGCGGGTGAACATCACGTTTCCGTGGCGGTTTCGTTGCGGCGATCATGTGTGGATCGGCGATGAAGTCCTGATCCTGAGCCTTGCGGATGTGACGATCGGCAGCAACGTTTGCATCAGCCAACGCGCATTTTTCTGCACAGGCACACACGATTTCTCCCAACCAACCTTCGATCTCATCGTGAAACCCATCGTAATCGGAGATGGCTGTTGGATCGGGGCGCAGGCGTTTATCGCTCCGGGAGTGACAATGCACAATGCAAGCCGGTGTCTTGCGGGGGCGGTGGTGGTGAAGGACATTGCGGCGGGGACCACGGTCGGGGGCGTGCCGGCGAGGACTTTTGGCATGCACTCATGATAAAACGCACGCGGTCACATGGAAGACAGCGCCACGGTATGTGGCGTTTTTTGTTGTTATCGACGGGCCTTGCGGGTTTCGGGGCAGCAGGCACTGCGTTGTGGCTGTGGTTCGGGCCATGGCCGGTTCCCCGGGCCGAGCCGGTGACGTTTCAGCCTGATGCCGTCCTCATTCTGGGTGGTGGTGGCAGACAGCGTGCGGAACATGGCATCGCGGTTGCCGCACGCTTTCCGTCATGCCCCATCATCGTAACCGGGGACAACGGATTCCTATGGGAAATCGTCCACCAAAACATCGATGATCCAGCGCGTTTGCACAGGGAAATGCATGCCGATTCAACCTACGAGAACGCGACATTGACAGAACCCATGTTGAAGGCGTTTGAGGCCCGCAATGTGTTGTTGGTCACAGATTGGTTTCATGCGCCCCGCGCGCTGGCAACATTTCGAAAGGTGCAGCCCGGTCGCCGGCATGCGGTGGATTTTGCGCCAAAACCCGAGGTGCTACGGAAATGGGATCGCAACGCCCAACGTCGGGAACGGTTCGCGACGGTGTGGTATCTCTTGCGGTATGGAATTGGGATGTGGCGCAGCGGGTGATTCCGGAGGGACTGTTCTGTAGCACAGCCCCGTGGGCTGTGCAGAAACGGGATGGCGAGAGGGAACAGGTCAAGGCCCTGTTCTACAACGGACGGGTTTGAGAGAGAACAGGT
>CAZZCL010000007.1:0-58455 GCA_964652295.1 uncultured Chthoniobacterales bacterium | reverse complement strand
CATTGTCGGACTTGCCATGAAACTCAGGGCCTGGATTGACGGGAATGTGCACGGCCATGTGGGCTAGATACAGAAAGAAGGGCGTGCCGTCGGATTCGTTGATGATGCGGACAGCTTCCTCGCTGAAGCGGCGGGTCAAGGCCTGCTGGTGCTCCTGGGTCGCGATCCGTTCGATGGCGTTGCGGTCGCGCATGAGCGGCAACGGCGGAGAGCCCGCTTGTTCCCACATATCGTTGGAATAGGGAATGCCGAACCACGAATCAAAACCGTGATCGGGCGGCATGGCGCCCGGCTGGTCGCCGAGATGCCATTTCCCGACCATGTGCGTGCGATAGCCTGCGCCCTTGAGCATCTCCGGCAGGGTCGTCTCCTCTGGATTCAGCCCGTAAGTGCGACCGGGGAAATGAATGCGGGACATCCCCACCCGCGGCGGGTAGCAACCCGTCATCAAGGCGGACCGCGACGGCGTGCAGACCGGTGCGCCATAGACCGAGGTCAGGCGCGCACCCTCCGCCGCCAGGCGATCGATGTTCGGTGTCTCCTGCTTCGTGGCACCAAAGCATGCGAAATCGCCATACCCGGCATCGTCCAAATTTACCAAGACGATATTTGGGCGGGGGGCCGGGGAATCTTCCGCCGGAGCGGCGACGGGCACGACCGTTCCGGCGAGGAGGACGGCCGCCGGGAAGTTCTTTAGGAATTGGAAGCGATGATTCGTTGCCATAGATTTAAAACTCGATGAGGTAATAGACGGTCTTCGAGACGCTGCCGTCTATGGATATGCTGAGACCGTCGGGGGGGGTTTGGGTCGGGATTTCCATCGCGTTATCGGGTTTGCGGCCCTCGTGATCGAGGGCGCAGACCTTGGCGGTGTTCCGGCCCTTGAGCAGGATTGTGGCCTTGACTGGCTCGATCAGCACGGGGCCGTCATCGGGCGGGGGCGATTTTAGCGGGCGGTCGCTCAGCTCGTCAAAGACCGTTCCCTTGTTGACGGTGCGCCCGAAGGCGGTGACCAGCAGGCGAGGAGCGGTGGCGGTGGCAGCATCCTTGTCAAGAGCGGATACGAACACGTGCCCGTAGGGTAATTTCGAGTCGATCACCACATCGCCCAGCTCGTGGGACCCGCTGCTGTAGCCCACAACGCCTTTGGTCCCCGGTGTGTCGACCGTGAAATAGGCTTTCGGTTTCCAAAACCATTGCAGCTGCCCGGTGTTTGAACGGACGACGCCGTTGGCCGTGTCAATGAATTCCCCGGATTTGTCGATCACGGGTTGGTCCACCGGTCCGTCCACGAATTCCATGACCACACGACCAGCGGCGAGGGCCGCTTTGGGCGCGGCATAGTCAACACCTGCGGTCGTCCTAAAGGGGCTGTAAGGCTCCTCGAACCCTACCTCGCCTGTTTTCAGCAGGCGGGGGATGCTGACGCGGCGATTCACCAGCACGTCGCCTTCTTTGACATCGCCCCGAAATACCATGCGGGCCAGGGCGGGGTATTGGACGATGGCACTGAAGCAGTTGACGGTGTCGTTGACGTTATGGGACAGCGACGTGCGGATGTCACCATGACGTAAGGCGTTGTGGAGCGAAAGGTCCCAGCCCTGCAAGCCCATGCCGTAAACACCAAAGATGGCTTCATCCAAGGAGTTTTGCCCGGTGCGATGTCCTCTCCCCGCCCATTCGGACATCCCAAACGCAAGTCCGTCGACCTGAGTGAACCCCTTGGCCAACATACCATGACCCGGCTGGGTCATGCTGGGCTCGGCATAGCTGTGGCGGTCGATATGGCCAATCTCGGTATCGGTCAGGAGGTTTGCCAGGTGGGCGGGCCAAGCCATGCCATGCCAATTGGAACCCACGATGGTGCCTTGGTAGCCCGTGCTGCGGATGGCTTTGACGATATTGCCGTAGAACTCCCGCTGGAGGTCGGTGTGGAACGCCAGTTGATCGGCAATGCGTGGCGTGGCTTTGTCGAACCATCCCGGAAAGGGGGAAACGTTGCCCTTCTCAAGAATTTCATTTTTCTTTAATTCCTTGCCCCAGGCCTTGGCCAGAGCCTCCTGATTCGAATATTTCTCCTTCAGCCAATCGGAGAACCGTTCGTTGATCATTTTCCGGTAGGTCGGCGCATTTTTGAGGGCTGCGTCGAGCTTATGCAGGGTCAGGAACCCGCTGTCCTCGTTCTGAATTTCGATGCGGATGACCGCCGGGTCCTCCGCGTAGCGCAGGCCGGTGTTTGGATTGACGTGGTTGAGAAAAGCCACAAAACGCTCGGCCATGATTTCACGCGCTTCGGGCACCAGACTCATGTGCCCGTAGAAACTGCCTTTGAAGAACCCGTCCTTCCGGAGCAGGGTCTTCGCCTCACTGTAGTTGACGAAGCGCTGCTCGTCGTTATCGGAAGGCCAGAGACCGTAGAACGGTGTCAGGCAGGTATATACACCATGCTCCTTGAGTGTCGCGAAGTCCTGATCCAACAACGCGAGTTCTTTGGGGTCGAATGTCACGGCGTTCTTCGCCCCTTCGATTTTTCCGTAGTGACACCAACCACCATCCACCGGTTTCAGGAAGGCCCCGATGCGGGTGACGTTCATCCCGTATTTTCTCATAAGCCGCGCCCGCTTGAGGCTGAGCTCCTTCCCTCGGTCGGCCAATGGATTAACAATACCCGCACCCCAGAAGACCGCAGGCGTGCCGTCGGCGAATTCGAAGTGGTCGCCTTTTTCGACGAGGTGGCCGTGTTTGCCGGCGGGAAAATGCATCCAGCTCTCCATCCCAATGACGCTGGATGCGGCAGGATCGTTCTCGACCTTCAACTCGAACCAACTGGAGGTATCCACCACGCGATTGGACGGCTCGAAGCGCAGGGCTCCCGGCGTTTCGACCTCGAGTTTTGCGCCGGTTCCGATGTCGAACTTGAGTTCGTGGGCTTCAGCGACCAATCGCACCGGTCGGTCCCACGAAAGGACGACGGGCTGGCCACCGGCGGTCGGCAGCTCGACGCGCACGATGTCGACGCGCTCGATGGTTTTTGTCCGATTATCCAACTGAGCGCCACCGGCCACCTGGTTCAGAACCGCTTCGTCGATGACATCCTCCTGCTGGAAGGTCGGCATGGGAAATGTGGTCGTTTTGCCTGCCGAATCCACCGCCTTGGCTTCGCCCGCCAGGACCCGACGCGGAAGCAGGCGCATGGTTGCGCCCACGGACTTCTCGGCGCTTTCGAGAGCGACATCGATCCCGACGCGCCGGTCGCCCGCAGTCGTGACGCGATAATCGAGGTCCGCCTCCGCAATGGCCTTACGAGCCCCCCGCGGGCCGCTCATGAAATCGACGCTCCCCGCCCAAACACGGGTCTCCCCTTCGACACGAACAGTTGACTTGAGCACCGCTTGGGAGTTCTTGGGCCCCGCGAGATCGAGTTTCAGGTCAAAGGCGGCTTCGCCTCCCTCGTCAAATCGCAAATCCGTTTGGTTGAAGGGCACGGCTTCCCAGTCCGCAGCCTGCGCCGCTGTCCATCCTGCCGCCAGAAATGCAGCCAGGAACGTTGCCGCCCGGAAGCGGTTCATCATCAGTATTGTGGATTTCATAGGTTTTGAATGGGTTTCGGAATGGTCTGTTGAGCCTTCTGGTTCCGGTAGGTCTGGTGTGTCGGTACGGCGATTCCAACTAAGGAGAAACGGGGTCGGCTTGAAGGCGCCAGAATCGGGAGATATTGCCCAACGGGAACGTTAGAACATGGCGGTCGATGATGCCCTCGGGAATAATTTCATATTCGATCGGCTCGGCGGGATTCCAGCCGACAAGGTCGTCCGACGCCTGGTAACTGACAGAGAAGTCCGCGACAGGAGCGAGGCCAAACTCCATGACAAATTGATTGCCCTCCACTCGCTGGCTTTGAATGGCGGGCTTGTCGGCGATCGTCGGATTCGTCCGAAATAGATACTCGAGAAGCAAAACGTTGTGATCGCCGTCCGAATTCTGCAAAGGGTCGGCGAGACCAGCAACACGCTCAGCAGGCTTGAAAAACGTGTTCATATACTCCGCGAACGTGGCACCTATGGCGTCCGGGCGAACCGTGCCGTCGTCATTGATCAAAGGAAGCGGATCTGTAAAATTGCCCGCAGGTCGTGCTCCGGTGCCGTTGACATCCGCGATATATGCGTTGGCGAGCGCTGTCAGTTGCGCAACGATGTCGGGGTTGTCATTGTAAACATTGTTATCTTCGTGGATGTCAGTATCGAGGTTGTAGAGATTTCCTGCCTGGGCTCCGGCAACAAACAGCTTCCAGGGTCCGGAGCGAACCGCCTCAAGCGTGTTGGCCCGATAATAAGCGAAGCTGTCATGCGGAGGTGAAGCACCCGGCTCGGCGGTGACAAGCGGCCAAAGATCGCGCCCGTCAATGATGCGGTCCTGGGGCGGCTGTCCGCCCGCCAGGCCCACCAGGGTCGGCAGCAGGTCGAAGGAGGCGACGATCGCGTCGGATTCCGACCCAGGCGGGATTTCGGCGGGATACCATGCGATGAACGGCGTGCGTATGCCGCCCTCGAGCGTCTCAGACTTCACTCCCCTCAACGGTTGGTTCTGGCTCGGCTGCGTGCCTCCATTGTCCGAGGCGAAAATCACCACCGTGTTGTCGTCGAGGTCATGGTCGCGCAAGGCTTGCATCACCTCGCCGACGCCCCAGTCAACTTCCTCGATCCAGTCGCTTTTGGGTCCGTTGGGATTGCCGCCGAGAAATTCGTAGCCGGGGCGAAGCGGCAGATGGACGGCGATATGGGCGACGTAGAGAAAGAACGGGGTGTCCCCGGCCTCCAAAATGATGCGGACCGCCTCCTCCGTGAAAGCCCGCGTGAGTGCCCGCTGCTGATCGTTCTCCGTGATGCGGTCGACGACGCGCGTGTTGCGAATCAGAGGCATCGGGGGGTAGGTCGGCTCCCAGAAATTATTCGACCCCGGAATGCCGAGGTAGGTATCGAACCCCTGCGCGGCGGGCAGGAACGGAACCTGGTCACCCAAGTGCCATTTGCCGAGCATGTGGGTGGTGTAGCCTTGTTCTTTGAGCAGTTCGGGCAGGGTGAGTTCATCGGGATGGATGCCGAAGGTGCGACCTGGGAAATGGTTTTGCCCCATGCCGACGCGCGGCGGATAGCAGCCGGTCATGAGCGCGGACCGGCTGGGCGTGCAGACCGGCGCCCCGTAAAACGACGTGAGCTTGCGGCCTTCGGCGGCAAGCTGGTCGAGATGGGGAGTGCGGTTGATGGTGGAACCGAAAGGGCCGATGTCCCCATAGCCCAAGTCGTCCATGTAGAAAAGAATGATATTCGGGGCCCCCCGGAGGAACGGTATTGCGCCGGGGCATGTTAGGAGTGCGACGACGGCAACGACAAACGAGAGAGAAATTCGCTGCCGCAAGATAGTCGAGCGAATGAGATGGTTCTTCATGTTTGCAAATTATGGCATCAGAAAACTTACTCGGAATACCCGGAGGTTTCTTCAAAAACGTAGAGGAGCAGCTCACCCGGAGGTAATCCTCCGACCGGACTACCCGCATGTTGATTCACGGCCAGGACACCATCTACCAGCGCAGTCGCCGGGATATCGATGGACACGCGCTCCACTTTCAACTCCTCCAGATTGGTGTCACGCAGGCCACCGGTGAGCGTGTGCAAGGTGATCTTCTGAGCTCTCGAAAAGGGCAGCTTCACTGAGCAAGGCGTGACGCCATCTCCAAAATCGATCCCGTCATGCTCGCCGTCGGCCTTGAGGGAGAGCAGGCAGACCATCCAACGGTCTCCATCGCGGAAGGCGTAGCAACGCACCAGCGGTTGGTTTTCGTGCCGGATCGTTTTTGCCTTGTTGGTGCGGACAAGGGTCATCGTCGGCAGGGAGGTCTCCGTCACTTTGACCTTGTCGCCGCGAATTTCACTGTTACGCAGCACCATCGCCTGCCATGCAGGCGTAGGGTGCAGGCCCTGCCCGAAGGAGGTGTGACTGGAAAAACCGGTGCCCTGGTTCAAGGCACTATAGGCCATCCACTGAAACCCGTGCGACGGTGCATCCAGCCAGGCGTCCATGCAGGCGACGCCGGTGGCCTTGGACTTGCCGTAGAATTCGCTCACCTGTTTAAGTTCTCCCTGTCCGGGGCCGACAATGAAACCCGTCGGTCCGGTTTCGTAGGCCAGCAGGTCATAGGGCATCTCCAGCGCGGCCATGACCTTGTGGGCTTCGCCTGCCGCGCGAGTCTGATGCCGTGCGTAGACCTGGTAGCCGAACAGGCACTTCTGATAACCGCCGTCGTTCAGCGTGGATTCTCCCTGCTCGCCGACCTCGCCCTTGGGCCCGACATAGAGGCCCATGCTGCACCAGCGTGCCTGCGGTGCCGCGCCTCGAACCGCATCGGGGCCGTATCCCTTCGCCACTCCCGATTTGTCCAAACCATCCTGATAGCCCCCGGTGACGTAGAGATCGAATTTGCCTTCGAGTCCGAGCTGCTTCCAATACGGACTTTTCCGCCAACTGTTTTCGTAGAGGTAGCGGCAGAACATGCCATATTGCAGTCCGTCCTGCCAGATGGCGTTGCGGCGGCCGAAGCCAGTGAACTCCTGCATTTTGCGGTTGTGCCAGTTTTCGTTACCCATCTCGATGATGAACTTGCGGAAGGTGTCGGTCCAAGGGTTGCCGTGGCCGCGCTGCGTAAAGCGGCGGTGGGCGTAGGGCTTGGATTCCGGGGTGTCCGTCGCCGGGTCGTAGGGGACGGCCAGATACTCGATGAGGTCTTGCCACTCCTGTTCGTTGTAGAACAGGCCGAGCGTCAGCATCGGCTGCATGCGCGTCTCTGGACTGTCCCCGGTGAGTTCCATGTAGGTCAGCGCAACCGGCAGGGACTCGACCATGCCGAAATTGCCGCGATAGGGCTGGTCGCCGTGCCAGGTCCAGCTCAGGAGCGAATCCATGCTCTTTTCCCAAAGGCCGCCCGTGCAGCGGGCGAGGCCCTTTTCTCCTGCAGGTGGCTGACTTGCCCGGATGACATCCAGGATGGTTCGGTTGGGGACGAACGGTTTCTCCTTGTCTTCCGGCGTGTCCCAGCGGAAGAGCCGAGCGTTGTCCATCCAAAGCGTGCCCGGGCCGGTGATCGTCAACTGCGCACCACCCAGGCCTTTCTCTGGAACATCGGGGCCGACGAAGTCGAAGGTGTGGCACTCCCATCGCTCACTCACGGTGAAGGCGTGGCTCACACTGGGGTAGGCGTCGCCGAGACCGAAAACGACATCGCCGCCCGCGAGGCCCTCGGCCTTCATCCAGATGGCAAGGCGGTAGTTCTTGCCGGGCTCGAGCTGGCCGTAGAAGGTTTGTTTCGCCGGGCCGAAGGCGGTTTGTTTGATCGTCTGTTCGCTGGCCCCGGAGACATCGACGCGCAGGCAACTGTCGCGGAAGGTTTCTCCAAACCGAGCCTTGGTCGCCTCGTCGTGCATGACGCGGGTGAAACGCACGGGCGCGCCGTCGCTGGCCTGCCAGCCGCTGCGATCCGCCACGCGGTTCGGCTTGGCCTTCTCCAGTGCGGTCGGCAGAAGCAGCTCGGGATCGGGCTGGGCAAAGCGGCTTTCGACGAAGACGGCGTCATGCGGCCGCAGATCCGGGCCGTCCTGAAGGACCATTTCGCTTGCGAAATCGCGCCAGCTCGAACCAAGCATCCGCCATTCCTTGACCGTCCCGGTGCCGACGAATTCGATTCGGTCGGCGTTTTTCAGGTCAAGGTAGGCGTCGCCCGACTTATCCGGTTGGGCCTCGGGCAACGGCCTGCCGTCACGGTCCACGATCCGATAAACCCGCACCGTGGCACCGTTCATGAAACCGTCCTTGCTGTCCGGCACCCAATCGTCCAGCACGGCACCGTCGGAACCGACCGATGTGACCAGCGCGAACAGGCGGCAGGAGTAAGGTTCGAAATCGCCCCACTTGATCAGATTGTTGCCGCTCCAGCAGACGGGTCCGTTATTGAGCCAACCGCCAAACCCCAGCGGTTTGACCTGATCGGCGGGCACTTCGATCTCCGTTGTCACTTCGAATGTCGCCGGTAGCATCGGATCGGCGGCGGCGGTGAAGGCGCACGCCATCAGCACTCCGATCTGCATGGTTGTTCGGTGGATGCAGAGAAACGGAGCGAACCCGCCAAGGAATTGGCGGATGTTTTTCATCGCCATACTCATTCTGCAATCAGGTTGACGTTCAGGCGAAGGAAAAGGGGATCGCTTCCGAGGGAAAACCTCAGGGAATGCCGTTCGTAGTCGCCTCGCGATTGGATGTCGTGACGGACGGGTGTTGCCGGATCCCACTGCATGAGATCGGTCGAGGTCTCGAACGCGACAGTGGCATCAGGCACGTCCGCAAGTTCGACTTCGAAGACAAATTCTTCGCCATCGATGATGCCGCGATAGAGTGCTGGGCGGTCAGGGGCGCGCGGGTCGGTGCGCAGCACGTATTCGAGGAGTGTGACCCTCGAATCGCCGTCTGAATCCACCAGCGGGGCGGCAAGGCCAGCGTCGATCTCGGCCCGTGGAAAGAACTGCGCTGCGTAGGCATCATGGCTCCACGGGGTGACAGCAAAGGCGGTTTCGGAGGTGGCAAATATCTGGGCGATCGGAGGTAGCCCGGTGACGGCGGCAGGGCTGAGGCGATCGGGGCCGCCGGCGATGCCATTGGCGAGCATGCCGGTGGCGGCCCTGCCCCATGCGTAGAGGGTGCCATCGGATGCCACGGCAAAGCTGTTCGATTCGCTGGCAGCGATATCGACGATGCCAATCAGGCCCGGCACAGGAATCGCGGTGTTGACTCCGTTGGTCGTTCCGTTGCCGAGCTTCCCATAGTAGTTCTCGCCCCAGGCCATCACCGTGCCATCGGCTTTCAGTGCGAGACAATGATCCAAGTCCATCACGATCTTGACGACATCTTGAAGATAGCCGCTGGGATCGAGCGGATCAGCTACTTGACCGGGAAGGAGCGATTTGAGAACGCCATCGCCCTGGCCCAGCTCCCTGTTGCCGGCAGCGCCACAGGTCCAGACCGTGCCGTCTTCGCGAAGAATCGCCGTCATGATCGAGCCGGCGGCGATGGCCACGGCATCGTCCACCCCGCTCATCGCGATGGGGGTGAGGTAGTCGTTCTTCTCGAGCCCGGTGCCGAGTTCGCCGCCATAGTTGTCGCCCCAACCAACCACCGTGCCGTCGGACTTGAGAGCGAGCACGCGGTCGGAACCGCAAGCAATGGCGATCACGCCGTCCAGCCCAGGGACAAGAGCGGGCGTCGGGCGGTCGGCGGTGGTGCCGTCTCCGAGTTGTCCACTGTCATTGTCGCCCCACGTCCAGACCCGCCCGGAGGCATCGAGTGCGGCACCTCCATCGCGGGAGGTCGAGGCCTGGACGATGTTGGTGAGACCGGGCACGGCGACAAAAGAACGACGCCAGACGCCGAGTGCCAAACCAGGATCCCCAAGACTGCCCTGCGAATTTAGCCCGGTGGAAGAGAACTCGCCATTGACGCGCACGGCGTAGCTCGAGTTTTGGCCGGGCTCCATGTCGCGCACACCACCTTCGATCGGGAACGGGGTCGTGACAAAGGAATCTGTGGTAGGAACTCCGGCCTGTCCGCGAAAATTGTAGCCCCATGCATAGACAACCCGCCCTGCGGCGGGACGGACGGTGACGAGAACGCGGTCGGTCGCGGAGAGATTGCCGTCGGATGATTCGAGTTGCAGTTCGTAGTTGCCCGCTGCAGTGAATTTCATCAGCGCGTCCGGGCCACCGTCGATCAACTCGTAGAGGATATCGCCCGGGCCGGAGAGCTTGCTCCAGGCATGAGTCATCACTCCCGGTGGTGCCGGGCGACCATCATCGGTTGCTGTGGCGTTGAGTTGGAGAGTCTTGGGAAAATCCACGCTGGTATCCGCACCAGCGTTGACCAGGGGCGCGGCGTTCTCGCCGTCGTCGTAGGCGACGTTGACCTGCAAATCGCGCACAGTGGTGCGTGCTCCGTCCGAGGCGACCAGGCGGAGCACGTAATCGCCGACGGCGCCGAAATTGACGGAAGTCGCGGACGTATCATCGGAAGTGAACTCCGCCCAACTCGGACCACTCATGGCATACCACTGCACTGCCAAAGTTCCGGGTGGCGCAGGGTTGCCATCGTCAGCGACACTCGGATTGAGAACCAGCGGGGCGCCAAAGAAGGCGTGGCGTGGCGGACCGAGATCGACAGATGGCGCAGCATTCGGATTGGAGGAAGCCGTGAAGGTAACCGTGTCGGTGCTGGTCGCCGATCCGTCGGAGGCTGAAAGTTCGAGCACGTAGCTGCCCGCAGCGGGGAAATGGGCCAGCGAAACCGGGTTCCGGCGATCCACGAAGGTCACCGTGCCGGGGCCGCTGAGCTGACGCCATGCAACGGTCAGGCTGGATGCCGGGGCGGGCAGACCGTCATCGGCAACGCTGCCCTGCAAAGGGATGCTCTGCGCGACGTGAATCGACTGGTTGGCACCAGCCTCCACGCTTGGGGCGGTATTGCCAACGGCACCGCCGACGACATTGACCACCACGGTATCAAATCCGGACGAGACGCCGTCACTGGCCTCAAGCTGCAAGGTGTGGCTGCCGACCGTGCCAAACGAGGCGGAGGTGGTCGCCGAGGAGGCATCGGCAAAGGTGACGGAACCGGGCCCGTCCAGTTTGCTCCAGGTAAAAGTGAGCGAAGCCGACGGGGTGTCGGTGTCCGTGGCGGAACCCGTCAGGGGCACTGCGGGAGCCGGGAGTGAGGTCGAGAACTCCTCGCCCGCGTGCACACTCGGAGCGGTGTCGGCGGTGGGCACGGAAGGATCGATGGCGATGTGCGGGCCGGGCAGGAGAATGTCGGGAGCCATCTCCGCACGCAGGCGATAGCGTTGGAGACCGCCCGGCTGGCCCGTGGCGACGGCGGTGGTCGCGTTGGTAGGTGCAGTCGCGATGGGCAGCCAATCGTCTTCCCGGATGAAGACATAACTAATCGCACGCTTGCCTGCCAGAGGGCCGCCGAGGTCGAGGCTTTCGAGGTCCTCAAGCGGACCGCGTTTCCAGATTTTCCAATCGGTGCTCTGATTGCTGGCGATGGTTTCGTCAATGAAAGACCACCCGCTCTGCGCACTCATCCATGCCGGTTGCACGGAATCGCTCGACGCCTCGAAAATGGCATAAACGCTGAAGCCCGGTGGGACGAGTATGTTGTGGAGCGGAGTGGCACCACCGTCGGCATTGTCCGCCTGGGCGGTGAAGAGGCGGCGCTCGCCCTGCAGCCAGGTCGGCACCGTCTTCCACTTGTCGTCGTTGCTGCCTTGTTTATCGATGGCAACGAACCCGCCCTTTTTCAGCAAGTCACCGGAATCCAGAAGTTCGAAGCTCGGCGTTGTCGAGGGACCGGAGTAGCCTTGCCGGCTCGGTTCGCGAAGGAAGACGAAGGAGATGCCGTGAGCATCGATGCCGCTGGTCGTGCCTGGACCGCCCAGCTCCACCGTGGCGGCGGTTGCGGACGGTCGCTTGACCCAGACGACATAGCGGCGGGTCAGCTCGCTTTCCGGCTTCATACCGAAGGACTCCCACCCCCCTTGATTGCTCATCCAGGTCGGCTGCTTATTCGAGGAGTTGACGATGGCATAAATGGACACACCTGCCGGGACATTAACCTTGTAGAGGATATTCGCGCCTTTGTCGCCATTGTCAGCACGCGCCGTAATCAATCGGTCGCCCTCTGCATACAGGGCGGGCACATTGGTCCAGCGTTCGGGATCGTCATTGCTCACACGAGCGTCAGGGCGCATGCCTTCGTCGGAAAAGCGCGGGTGGATTTCCGGCGGAGTATTGGTGCCCAGATATGCGCCAACATCTGTCAGTTCGACACCCGAACTGGCGACATCCCGCCCCACTTCCCATCCACTCTCGTTGACGAGGGTGTCCCGCCACGCGAAGGCGAGCGAACCAGGCGAGGTGACTTCGAGCGCCAATTCTGGCCCCCCCAACGTCTCCGGCTGGATGGCACGGACATGTTCGAGCGCTAGGTATTCGAAGTCGTAGATCAGGTCGTCGCTCACGCCGCTTCCGGTGAATTTGATCGTGTAGGGTGCTCGCACGGCGACATCGAGTCCCGAGAGTGCATTGGTGTCCCACACGCGGACCCGCAGCTCGTGCCATCCAGCCTCGAGCATAACCGGGGCGAAATGGATGCCGGAGGTGGTCTTGGTTTTCCGAATCAGGCTCTCCCCATCAACAAGAAACTCGAACTGCGCCCCGCCTTGAAACGCGAAGTCGTAAATCGCGGTCTCCCGCGCCAAAAACCCGGTGATGAATTCAATGCCGGTTTCCGTCTCGCCGCCGTCTTCGAGAAAGGGATAATCGCCGGTGCCGGTGAACCGGAGTTCGTTGCGGTCGTCAACGAGCTGGACAGCGGCGGGCGATGCGGTATCCCAGTCGAAACCGGGAGCGGTTGCGTTCGGAAAATACCGCGCCTGGGCGATGGCCCGGGAGGCGACGCGCAGGTCTTCGATCGGCGGTTTGGGTGCCCAATGGACCGCAACCGTGTGAGGTCCGCTCGATACCGGACGGTCGTCCGCAGTGAGCGCGACGGCATAAAGCCTGTTGGGCGTCTGGTAGCCGAGGCGGTCGGCATCGATCTCGACCGACCCTCCGCCCGCCGACAGGGTGGCCAGCACCTGACCACAGAAACGAATTTCGACGCCGGTCGCGTTGGCCACGCCTGAGACGGTGGCCGTGAGGCTGACCGTGTCACCCCGATCCACGCTCGCATCGCCCGTCAGTGAGACGGAGGCGCCCGCATTATTGACGAAAACCCCGCGCACCGCCACCCCTTGGGTGCGCACGGCATCGGCGTTGTAAGCGATCACCCGCAGCTCGTGCCAGCCATCGCTCAAGGTGGTGGTGTCAAGGGTCAGGCTCTCGCCCGTGGCGATCACGCGTCCGTCGATGGCGAGGTCCAGGTTGGCTTCAAGAGGTCTCTCGCCCGAAGCGGACACTTGCAGCGGGATGCTGCCCGAAAGCGTCGCGCCATCGGCGACGTTCGCGATGGCCACCTGCGGGATTTTCGCGTAGGGCTGGCAGAGCGCCTCGCCCAGGGTGATATTCTGATACTGGAGTTTTTGCGCCTGGGCAAAAGCCTCCGCAAGAGTTGCCCCATTGAAGTAGTGCGTGTGCAGGCGGGCATGAGCGAATTTATACCACAGCGCGGTTGGCTCCATGACCGTGCCGCTCGAGCCCGTCGCCCCGTAGCGGATCCATTCGGTGATCGGCATCTGGCCCCATGCGAAAACATCGCCGAACTTGCCGCCAAGGCTGGTCATGTGCTCGGCCAAGGCCCCCGGCAGATAGAGGCTGCCCGCCGTGTCCGGCGACGTGTCGCGTCCTCCGGCGATCACCCCTTGAATCGCACGTTGGTTGACCGGATAGGAACCCGGCGCGCCGGTCTTGTTGCGAGGCTCGGAAACGTTGTCATCGATCCCGCCATAGACCGTGCCGTCGTAGCTTCTGCCCTCGACGGCGTAGGCGAGGCCGAGGCTGTCCCACTCGGCCGTGGTCGGTGCAATCTGCCACTCCCTTGTCCCGCTGCGCAGGTGGTCGTCGTTGACGCAGCGATAAACCGTCCCCTCCGGCGCGGTGCCATCAGCCCCTACCCCACGGTCAATCCAATGAAAGACCTCGTCAGGACGCAACCCCTCCAGCCCGGTGTAGGCCATGACCGTCGAGAGCCAGTAGCGTTGACCAAAAAACTCCAGATCACTGCGGATTTCCGTCGTCGGCATTGGGATGGCACCCGCAAAGTCTGTTCCGCGGAAGAGCATCGAATAATCGTCCACGCGATTCTCCCATTGCGACTGGGTGGTGGTGCCCGGCGCCACGGCGAGGGCAGAGGTGATGCCAGCCGACCCACTGAAGCCGCTGGCAGTGCTCACCGTCGTCGGCGTCCGCCCGAGCAGCGTCACACCATGAATTTGATCGAGAATGCCCCGCTCGGTCGCGTGCGCCCGGATCGCCCCGATCAAGGTCCAGCATTCGCTGGCGGTTAGCTTGTCCTTGATCGAATTCGTCGCATCATCGACACGCGGGAAGAGATAGGGCATCATGTTGGCCTCGGGAAAGCTGCGGGCCTGTTGGTAATAATGCGCGACCGCGACACTGTGCGGATCCCCGGGATCATACACGGCGATCCAGTTGTGCGGCCCACCTCCGGCCATGCAAAGCCCGGGAATCAAAATCGCAGCCACCGCCACGACCGCTTTCACACATGCCATACCAGAATGCGGTCTCATGCGGGTCATGGCCCAATGGCTTAATGAGGTCGATGTTTGAGGGGGGGACATGGTATACCGAGGTTGAGGGGATAGGGAGGAAGCAGTGGGAAACAAAGTTTAATATATCACATTTTCTGGATAATTCGTGCTGCTATTTGACATTCTTTACTCAATTCTTGACATAGGATCGACTTGATCGGCCTCTTCATGGCCGTGGTAAGAATCCAGCAAAACATAATTGCTCTGGTGCTTCGCCGGAGCACACACCCATCGCGCACAAATCCGGCAACGCGTGAATTTCTCAGCTCTGAATGGCGGGCATTTGCAGGAGAGGATTTTGGCGATCTTGCAAGCCCGGCATCTTCTCCTTGCTCGTTGTATCAAGGCGCGAGCGAAGTGCTTTGGTGAAAACCACACTGGCCGAGCAAGCAAGGAGGCGAACCGCCCAAAGTGCATGACACCCTTTAGGACACCTCGATTCACTTAAAGGCGTCACGCGCCTGGCCGATGTTGTATTTCACATGGCCGCCGAGGTAGATGATGTTATTCGAGGCATATTTTCCGCCGTGGATTTTGCTGGCATTTGTCGGTCCCGCGAACCAGCAGCAGGCCAACCAGTAATCCCGGTCCCAGAGCATCGTCATGTTCCTTGGGCGGTCGCCCCATTCACGCGCCACCCATTTGTCGATCCATCCTATAAATGTCGGAGCGCTACCGTTGCCGGGTGCGGTTGAAGGCAGTTCATCAAAGCAGAAGTAATAGTAGCTGATGTTGCCAAGGGCCCGGTGTTCCGGGGTGTCGAGCAGGTAGGATTGTTTGGCAAACCCCGCTGATGGGCAGTAGAAAACGTCGAGGCTTTTAAGGTAGGGTGTCAGACAGTCAATTAAACGGAGGTGCGGATTGGATACGTGGCTATTGACCGGCAGGTGCTGCTCATGTTCTGCGGCGAACAGGTGACAGGCGAGACCGACCTCGTGCAAGTTAGAGAGGCAGGCGGTCCGACGAGCCTGATCGCGGACTTTAGCCATAACCGGGAGCAGGATGGCCGCAAGAATCGCGATAATGGATATGACCACCAACAGTTCAGTGAGGGTCAATCCGCTCGATTTCATTCGTTTAGTGCATCCAGCCTGCTGGTTGGTTGGCGTCCACCCTGAGGACCTGGGTAGAAAGCTTTTAGATCGGGTGAGTTTTGGAGCTGCGATCTCTCTGTCGGTGAGAAAAGCTCTTGAGCAATTGGCGGGAACTGCGTTGCTCCGATGACTGCCGCCACCACGACAACGTTCCCCCATGCCAAACGCAGAGGTGAGGCCACCTATAAATGGCTTGGTGAGAATGCGGGGGGGGAGGAGGAACACGGAATACCAAAGTTGGGGGGATAGGGAGAAACTGTCCTGAGTAAAATGCTACCATATCACTTTTACAGAACAAATCGTCCCCCATTGTGACACTTTTCACTCCGTTATTGACAAATACTCATCTTCATGGGAACGCTAATGTTGAGCATGCAAATCAGCCCACTCACACAAAGAAATCGCCCGGGACCACGCACCTTGCGCATCGATTCGGAATCTCTGAACTTCCATTGCCGACTGGTGTCGGAGCCCACGCTGGTGAAGAATAATAAAGCCTTGCATCCAGCGACAACCCTGTGGAGGGCGCGACGCGCCGTTACGCTCCTGACAATCTTGATTTTGATGACTTTACCGGCATCCGCTTCGCCCGACCTGCCGGCGGAACCGAATATCCTGATCATTCAATCGGATGACCACGGCTCTGCCGACATGTCGCACACGGAGGTGGATACCGGGGTGAAAACCCCGAATCTCGACCGCTTGGCCCGGACCGGCGTGCGTTTTACCAATGGCTATGCCACGTCGCCGATCTGCACGCCGTCCCGCTTGGGCCTGCTTCTGGGCGCCTACCAGCAACGCTATGGCAACTGGTGGTATGGCGGGCCCGGTCTTCCCGGCCCTGAGGTGAAAACTATCGCGGAGGTGCTGCGCGGGGCGGGCTATCGCACCGCGATGTTCGGCAAATACCATGTCAACCGCGACTTCCGTCCCGGTTTGCGGAATTTTCCGTTGAATCATGGATTTGACCGCTTTTTCGGCTTCAACGCTGCAGCCGCTCATTACCTCCGTCGCGGCGAGGAATTGGAGACGGACTTCCTCCAACGGCTGCAAGAACATGAACCCAAACGCGCCGGCTACCCGGCGATGTTCTACCAGCCCTACTGGGACGACACCCGGCAGGTCGCTCCCGAGGGCTTCTCGACCGATTTATTCGCTAACGAGGCCATCGAGTTCATCAACGCAGATTCAAAGAAACCCTTTTTCGTCCTACTGTCGTTCAACGCGGTCCATGACGACACTTCCCAACTGCCCGAGGAGTATCTCCGTGAACAGGGTATTGAACCTCTGGGTGATTGGGATCCCGCCAAGGAGAAGCTGGATGAATGGAAAGCCCGCGTCTATGCAGGGGAACGGAAGCGGGCCTACATGATTGGACAGGTCGAACTTATGGATCGGGCGATTGGCCGTATCCTCAGTCATTTGGACACCGCAAACCTCCTTGAAGACACGGTTGTCATCTATGTGAGCGACAACGGCGGGTCGCTGGCCATCGACTGCCGCAATGATCCCTTGCGGGGAGGGAAATTCAGCATGTGCGAAGGGGGTCTGCGAACGCCTTTCCTGGTTTCCTGGCCAGGAGTTTTCCCGGAAGGCCGGACCATCGACAGTGTGGTGAGCACCATGGACCTGCTCCCCACGAGTGCTCGACTCGCAGGCTCGCCAATTCCCGAGCACGTAGACGGGATCGACCTGGTGCCACTGCTGACCGGTGAAGATTCTACTGTGGGACATGAGACGCTGGTCTGGGATGTTGGCACAGGCAAGCAAAACATGTGGGCCGTGCGCCATGGTGACTGGAAGCTCTACTTTTCAACGCCCTCCAAAATTGTGAACGAAGTTGACTATGGCATCGGGTTCCGGCTGACCCACCTGCCCGAGGACGTGAGCGAAACAAATAATCTCATTGGGACCAACCCGCAGAAGGCAGCGGAACTTGGATCCATTCACAGAAATTGGCTTGAGAGCGTGCTCCCTCGGCAAGACTTCGAGATCACGGAGCAATAGAGAAGTCCCTGGGTGCGCTGGCATCGCCGTCCGGGTTCTGGAATGGATCGGCGAGGCCAGCTGTCTCATGGAGATCGCTGTCCAGATGGTAGAGTTTTCCCTTTTCGGTTCCGGCGACAAATAATTTCCAAGGCCCGTGCCGAAATGCTTCCATTGTTGAAGCGCGGTAATAGGCGAAGGAGTCGTGAGGAAGCGGTGCCCCCGGGGTTGCCGTGAGCAGTGGCCAGAGGTCGTCAAGGTAGATGAGTCCGAAGAATCCGCGGCCGACCTCGACCGGGGCGGGGTTGGAGAGTGAGGCGGCGGCGTTGACCGCAGGACCCCCGGCTGGGACCCCATTGAGGAAGATGCGGGCGGAGGAGTTGGCCCGATCCGTCTCGGCGACGAGATGATACCAGTCTCCGGTCACGAGCGGTTCGGGTGGCACCACGGCGGGATGGCCGGAGAAGAGCAATGCGCCGTCGCACCAGTCCTCCAGAAGGCCAGGTTTGTAGTCATCGGGCTTCGCCCAAGCCGCGAAAAGGGGGAAGCGGGGCATTTCAATATAAGTGCGCCGGTCGAGATAGGGTGGCTGCATATACCAATGATAGTCGGGGACGATCCCCGGGCGGTTCTCGTCCTCGAAGAAGTGCCACTCGCCGACGGCTGCGAACAAGCCCCACGGAACAAAAAAGCGGACACCCCGATGCTCCACCCCGGATCCCGCGACCGGACGCATGTCCAGACGCTCCGGGTCCCGGAGCGGGGCGGCCCCGGCCATCGTCCCAACTTCGGAACGCAACACTTCCCGTCGCTCCAGCGCCGCCCGGAACGACTCGAGGGATAGATAAACGGAGCCGTCCGGCTCGAAGACACCGAAGGCTCCCGAGATATCATGGAAGACGTTTCGCGCATAGGCAGCCGTGGAAAAGTCAAAGCCCGCAACCTCTCCACTTGCATCCGCCGCATTGGCATCCGCCTCCCCCCCTTTTGGGTTGCCGTGGCGAAAAACGAATTGAGAGACATCCTGATAAATATTTCCAAGGTAGGCCCAGCGACCGAGGGCCGGGGACTGGTTGCGGGAGACTTGGATAAAGCGATAGGCAGTGTTGTTGAAAATCGCATTCTGGAAGCTCCAGAGCGTCTGGAACGCGGAGAGGTTGCCGTATTTGCCGTCGATGGAGTTGTCGCCGCCCCATGCGAAATTGTTGAAGAGGTATTTCTGAAACCCGCCGTCTACGTAGTAGGCGAAACCGAAGTTGTTGGGGTCGTCGGTTTTGTTTTGCCGCAGTTTTTAGTTGGCGAACCCCACCGGGTTGCGCACGACGTTATTGAAAATGTAGGTGGGCCCGCCTTGGTTCATGCGGCAGGTGTCGAGGGAGGGGGGGAGAACAGGACGGGCACGGATGACCCGGAGAGGCGCGGACGTTGACATCCTCGCCATCCTTTTCTCTCCGGTCAGAAACGGATCTCCAGCCTTGTCGGGCTAGAGAGTGATGTGGTTGAAGGGCTTTTCGCCAAGGGTGCGCACCAGCCGGATATCGAAAGCGGCATGGGCGAGATCGGGAACGTCGCCGGGGTTGGGGGCACCGGACTCGACCGCCTCGATAAAGCGGTCGTAGGCCGTCGCGGCCAGTGGGGGGAAAGCGAAAAACCGCTCCTCGCCGTTGCGCTTCGCAAAGATGCCGGGACACTTGTCTTGGACCATCTTCGTCAAATGCCAACCTTGGTCACTGACCATATAGAAGAGATCAATGTGGTCGCGGTTGTTGCCGGTGTTGTTGAAAACCTCGAGATCCGCCGCCCATGTGATGAAGAGGTAGGCCGCGCCACCCGCCTCAAAGTCGGCCTTCACCATTTCCGTGTCCGCACAGGGAATATCGGGGTGGGAGAGACGTTCGCTGAACCATGTGGCCGCAGTCAACGGACGCCCCATGAGATAGCGCGCGAGATTCAGGTTGTGGATCATCGCATCCATGAAGGGCCCACCGTTCTTTACAGGGTCGAGCGCCCAGTTGTTCCACATTGGGTAGTGGTGGAGCCAATCCTGCTTGTAGAGGGCCAAGCGGCCTACCTCACCCGATTCGAAGAGTGCCCTCGCCCCCTCTGCCCATCTGTCGCCGGTGCGTCCATAGAACACTCCGCAGCGCACTTTGCCCTCCGCCGAACTTACCATCGCCTCGGCGTCCGCTATTGAGGATGCTACCGGCTTGGTCGCAAGCACATGCTTGCCCGCCGCGACCGCACGGTCAAAGAGCGGGCGTCGCAGCCATGGTGGCACGAAGAGACAGATGATGTCGATCTCTGGATCGGCAAAAATCTCCTCCCCATCGACCACCGCCCGACCGCCCACCTGATTTGCAAAAGCTTCGGCGCGTGCGCGATCAGGATCGTAGAGCGCGGCTACCTGCACGCGCTGGCTTGTTTGAAGTGCATCCGCCTGCCAGCGAAGAAAATCGCCGCAGCCAAAGATTCCGAGATTGCATTTTGTGTTCATAAGTAAGCAGCGAGAATTTTGTCGTGGATCGCGTTGTGCCCCTCGACGATCCGCATCCGGGATGGCTTCGCCTCGAACCATTCGATGGTGCGGCGAATGCCCGTTCGCCACGGGATACGGGCTTGGAAGTCTGGGACGAAGCGCTTGATCTTCGAGTTGTCGAAGATCGCGCTCACGGCCTTGTCTCCCAAGAGATTGCCCTTCTGAAAGTCATCCATGCTTGCGATCGTTTCGCTTGGCACATGCACAATGTTTGCCTCGCACCCTGCGGCAGCAGCGCACTGTCTCCAAATTTCATCCCAGGTGAGCACTTCGTCCGATGTGATATGAAACGCGTGCCCGATTGTGGCGGGGTTGCCAAGAAGTCCCACGAGACCCAACGCGAAGTCTTCCGAGTGTGTCACCGTCCAGAGGTTGCTGCCATCGCCATGCACGACGACCTGTTTGCCCGCACGCATCCGGTCGATCATCGTGAAATCATCCCAGGATCCGATGGCCAGGGGAATGACCGTGTCGTAGGTCAGTGACGGCCGTACAATCACCCCGGGGAAGTCTTCGTCCCGATAGGCCCGATTGAGTCGCTCCTCCGCTTCGATTTTCTTGCGGGAATATTCCCAGAAGGGATTTTTTAGCGGCGTGGATTCCGTGATGACCGGATCTGCCAACGGCTTCTGATAGACCGATGCGGAACTGATGAAGATATACTGCCGGGTTTTTCCCCGGAAAAGTTCGATGTCCCGCTCGATATCCTCCGGCGTGAAGGCAATCCAATTGACCACTGCATCCCACTGAAGCCCTTCGAGAGCGGCGGCTACCACCCCCGGGGTTTTGATATCTCCAACGATGCTGGTGACACCATCGACGGAATTCTGACTTTTTCCCCGCTGAAGCAGCGACAAATCCATGCCCCGCTCCACCACAAGGCGGCTGCTAGCAGCGCTGATATTCCCTGTTCCACCAATAAAAAGTATGCGCATCTCCACGATACTATCGTTGACGCAAAAAAAATCGTCCTTGCAGTTGACAAATTTCGATCATTTCTTGATTAACTCACCATGCTAGTCCTGAGTTGGAAAAAGCGCATGGGCCCTGACGAGGCCTATCGAGTCGTTGTCTGCACATGCGAGCGTGGTCTGTTGCATCCGCTTCATACTCACGATTATCCAGAACTTTTTTGGATTAAGGGAGCCAAATGCCACCATGCGGTGAACGGGTCGAGAGAACCCTTGCGTCCTGGTGAACTCGTGGCGATGCGGCCTGGCGACGTGCATGCCTTGTCCACCGTGGGGCACAATCGTTTTGTACTCAACAACATAGAATTTCATCCTGATGTGCTACGGATTTTTGAGCGCGAGTTCCCGAAGGAGTTTGGTCTCCTGTATGATGGTGGCCCGAGGCCACGCTGCATCCCCATTCATGACCCCTTTCAAGCAAGCCTGCTCATCCAAGAGTTTGCGGTTGGGCATCCCACTCGCTTCCGGGCCGTCGCGCTCTTCTGCGGTTTGCTCAGCGCTGTCCTGCCCGAGCCCGGGGTGGAATGGAAAATTCCCTCGGGGGCACCAGAGTGGCTTGGCGATGCACTCACCCGCTTGATCGACCCCCAAATCTTTGCCGGAGGCGTGCCAGCCTTTGTTAAAGCCGCCGGACGTTCACACGAACATGTTTCCCGGGTGTGCCAGCATTTTCTGGGCCGCCCTCCTGTCTCCCTTGTGCAGGAGCAGCGCATGCGTTTTGCCGAGCATGAATTGCGCCTCACCCCGCGTTCAATCTGCGATATCGCGCTCGACTGCGGGTTTCAATCGACGGCCCAGCTTCACCGCCTCTTCAAAAGCCGCTACGGAATGTCTCCCATGCGCTACCGAAAAGCCATCCGTGGCGCACATCCAACCTGAAGCCCTTGCCAGATGGTACAATGGTGCTGGCGCACGTGCGGGGTCAGCAGTTTTCCAAACCAGATTCCTTGGCACCCCGAAACCCAATCTCTCAGCATTTCCGGGGAAGAGTATCGCCTTCTTTCCACTCTGGCTCGACTCTGAGGGTCTGGGGCCGCTCCGGGTATCCGGTTTCATGATGACGCAATAATTGGTCGAGCCAGTTTACCGCGAGGGCGGCCATTTCGTCGAAGTGCGGCAAAAAGCCTGTGCATTGTGGCAGGACGTCAGGCTTGTCGCGGCTACCCAGGATGGAACAATACCCCAAGTCGTGTGGTGCCTTCATGCCAGCCTCCCAGAGACCCCAGAAAACGCTGTCGTTCAAACCCACCACGCAATCGGGATTTTGCTGTCGCACCCAGCTGGCCATGTCCCGGCGGCCCTGCCGCCCGATGGGCCCCTCATAGCTCGGTAGCACCTCGGCCCGGCCCGCTAGTTCCTCCCGCAGAAGGGCAACTGCGGCGCGTCGGCGAATGTGCTGCTCGGCATTGCTAAAGGCAATATCCCCCGATTGCACGGGACGCCACTGCTGAGCCAGAGTGCTCGTTCCGGGATGCTCAAATTGAGGCGAAGCGTAAAGAACGGGTGAAATCCGCCGGTATCCGCGTTCCACCGCCGTCAAAATGGAATCCAAAGTCGGGAGAAACATGTCCCCGGTCACTCCATGCACGGGTGGACTCTGCGAAGTGCGAACCACGCAGATGCCCGCCAACCCGTCCAAATTGTAATGGAGCGTCGGCTGGTCATCCGGGACGGGAAGAAAAATAAGTCCGTACAGCCCTCTGGCGCGCGCCACCTTCACCACCCGCTCCGCACCCCCGAGAGTGTCCATGGCGAGGGTGTCCACCCGATAACCCATCCGCTTGGCACTGGCGATGACCCCTTCTCCCACTCGGTGAAACTGGTTTTCATTCGGAACAACCATGCCGACGGTCCGGTTCATCTCGCGTCCACGTCCCCAACGATGTGCCGCAAGGGAGCCCAACGCGGGGTCTGGGCGATAGCCCATTTCTCTCGCCGTTGTCTGCACTCGATGGCGGGTCGCCTCTCCTATCCGCAGGTCGCCAGCCAAGGCTCGCGAGACGGTTGCTTTGGAGCAGCCCGCCGCTTGGGCAATCATGGCAAAGGTCACCCGTTTCCGCGGCCCGCTTAGCTCGCGTCCCGGCATTTCCAAATCGGCGTCATACGCATAAACGCCTCTTTCCAAACGCTCGGTGATCAACGCGTTGAGGCTCTTCCCGGCCTGATGCGCCTGACCTGCCAAGGCACCATGCAATATTGGATCGATGCGCAGAACAAACCGTCCGCTGGGTGTGCTATCTCGGGGAGACATCGTTCTCCTTTCTACCTATAGCAGAACTCCAACGATTGTGAACCAAGGAGGGACTCAAATGATATCAAAAAACCACTGCCTCATTCCATGTCTCTCTTTGTAGTCCAAGCCTCTCAACGCGCAACAGGATCACAACTTCTTAGCTTTATCGCCCGAAATGGGCTCATTATGGTTTCGTGAAGTAATTTAACCATGAAAACCGTTTTTGCATTCCCCAAAGTCCTCTTCCTGATCCTCCCTCTGACCTGTACGGCGTCGCAATTGGAGGTGGTGGATAACGAACAGTTTAGTCAGATCCTCGATCCAAAGGCGACGGTGGAAACGCTGGCTGAGGGGATCGGTTTTGGCGAAGGGCCGGTTTGGGTTGGAGGGGAGGACGGACACCTCCTTTTTACCGAGATGGAGCGCAAGCGGATCAGCAGTTGGACCGACGAGGAGGGGGTAAAACCCTTCATCGAGGACTCCGGCACCATCAATAGCCTTGCAATCGCCCCAGACGGAACGCTCTACGCCTGCGATTCCACCAACAAGCGGTTGGCCCGAATCGAAGAGGACCGCAGTTGGAAGGCGCTGGCGGAAGGCATTGGCGGAAAGCGCTTCAACTCGACCAACGACCTCGTGGTGGGGGCCGACGGCACGGTTTGGTTTACCGATCCTTGGTGGGGTGCCAAGCCAAACCCCTCAGGGCCCGGTACCAGCGGCGTTTATCGCTTCGATCCCTCAGACGGTTCGGTCACGATGGTCGCCGATGATAATTCGCACCCGAACGGGATCGCGCTTTCACCCGACGGCAAGATTCTCTATGTCGCCCAATCCGGCAAGGGGCGCTATATCAAAGCCTATGATGTTCTGAATGACAAGACCCTGGGAAATCCCCGGGAACTGTTCAGTGTAGAAAAAGCCGTCGCGGACGGAATCAAGTGTGATGCACTCGGCAATATCTGGGCAACGAACGGGGCGGGAGTGGAAATCCGATCCCCGCAGGGTGAATTGATCGGACGCATCCTGACCGCCCCTCGGGGGATCAACCTTTGCTTCGGAGGGCCGGACGGCAAAACGGTTTTTATCACCACGAAGACCTCTCTTCTAAAACTGCCCGCCAAGGTTGCAGGAGCTGCTCCTAGGCCCTGAGGATTCCGATGCTCGAACCTCGCATCCATCGGGAAGCCGCTTACGGTGGCGAATCCCACGAACTGTCCAATCGCCACCTGAGGCTCATCGTCCACAAAAGGTTCGGCGGCTGGGGCTGGGGGGAGCTTTTCGGTCCGGAGGTCAACGGTTCCCGCGATTACATAGGGATTCTCGAGCACCTTGGTGAAGTTGATATCGTGGGATATGCTCACCCAATGCGCCTTGAGGCGGAAGACTGCGATGTCATCGAATCTGAGGGAAGTCGAACGCTGCGCTTCGCCGTGCAAATGCAACGCCCGGAGGAGCCTTGCATGGCATGGAATAACATCAACCCCATCGACGGCGAGGCGGAGTTGAGCTTGGCGGCGGACGAACCCTCGGTGCGCTTCCGGCTTCGGGTCGCCGCCCGATTCAAGGTCTTCTATCGTTGGTTGCGTGGGCCATGGCTCCGGCTGGGCGCTTACGAGCCGGGCGGTGTTAACTGTGACGAGGCGATCTTTCCCGGTATCGACTGGACGCTTGGTGGCGAATGGACAAGCGGCAACGAGGCTTTTGGCCCCTCGAACGCGCTCCGGGTGGCCCCCCATCCCAACAAAGTCACCACCCCGGCCATGACCCTCACGCGCAACGGGATTTCGGTCACTCTGGAATGGAAGGCTGTTCAGAACAACGTGGAGACGCTCTCCCGCCTCCGCACCCCCCAGCCCGTGCTGGCCTCACCGAATTTCATCGACCGCCGCGCGGAGCATCTCATGGGGCTCATGCTGCCCACTGCCGCCTGGGGCGGCAAAGAGAACGAGGTCTTCCCTCGCACCGAACATACGCTTTCGCGCAACGCTGGTCTTACCATCGAGGCCGCCATCACCGTCACGGAGGGAGGGGCCATCGAGGCACTGGCACTCAAACGCCAACGAGATGGAATGCCCGCCCTGCCGAAAGCCCGTTGGAGCGACCGCGAATTGCTCGACCGCACCGCCAGCGCGCTGGATACTCATTTCTGGAAGGAGGGCGTGGGGTGGACTTTTGGCAGCACCAGACCACGCTCCTGGATCGTCGCCAAACCGTGGGGATCAGGCTACTTGCGCCAGCCCCATATGTATCACCATTTCGTGGACTGGTACATCGCCAGCGGTGCCGACCGCACCCTCGCCGCTTCGCTCGGCGAAAAAGCCGCATGGTGCCGGGCCCAGGGGCCATTTATCGAGCGTCACCCACGACACCTGCCGGGCTCCTACGAAATGCTCCGCTGGTTTTCGGACGAGCAGCTCACCAGTCTCTCGGAAGCCATCCTCGCTGCCCGACGAACGGATGGAAATTTTCCGTACGATCCGGAAAGCCAAACCGCCCACTTCGCGAAGCACTCCAAATTCAGCGACCGATGGAAGCCCTTTGGACTCCCTGGCACCACGGTTTTCGATCTGAGCATGACGCCTGCCATCTTGCTGTTCCTGCTTGGCGACGCTCTCGGTCGCGAGGCCTGTTTCGAGAAGGCGGCAGGAACCCTCGATTTCGCCCTCCACCTCACCCGTCCCGAGGGGGGCGACTGGTGGGAATGTCCCTTTCACGGGGCCAATCTGCTCAGTGCCATTCATGGAGCGATGGCCTATTGGCTTGGCTGGACGGTGACCGGAAACCCGGTTTACCGCGAACGTGCCCGCCACTTCCTGCGTTCAATACTTGTCTTTACCCACCTCGAACACGCTGCTCGCCATGAGTTGCTTTATGAGCCCTCGCCTCTCTTCGGCACCACTGGCTGGCATTATATGGCGTGGACCGACCGCAACGTCATCTGGCATCTCCTCATGGGTCTCGATATGTGCCGACAGATCGGCTTCGACTGGGCCAGCTTGGACCCCGATCTCGATTGGCGGACTTTCCAGCGCGGTGCGGCCATCGCCGGCATGCGCTGGCTGGTGGACCATCGCGATGCCGATTGGATGGCGCGCTGCGAAGATCGCTCGGAAGCCGCTCTCTCCGGTGCGCACGATATGATCCTCGCCGATGTCCACGACCCGGTGGATGATTATTATGGGGGCATCGGACTCGCCTGCGAACCGACATGGCTAGCCGGTTTCGTTGCGCGTTGGGATGAATCGCCGGGCGTCGGCGCACCCGAGGCCCCATTCACTGACAGGCTCTTATGAACAAACTGTTCGACACCACGCCCGCCCGGCTCTCGGGCATGTTTACCCCCCACATGGTGCCGGTGCATCAGGACGGCGCGATCAACGAAGCGGAGCTGCGCCGCTACATTAACTGGCTCCTAGAGCTGGGTATCGAAGGTCTCTACCCCAACGGCTCCATCGGAGAATTCTTCGTCTTCACCCCAGACGAACGACGGACCATCACCCGCATCGCTATCGAAGCCAGCGTAGGTCGCGTCCCTATTTTGGCTGGCGTGCCCGAAGCAAACCATCGCGAGACGATCTCTGCCTGCCGCGCCTACTGCGACCAAGGTGTTAGAGCCGTATCGGTGCTACCCCCGCCATTTTTTCGCTACGACGCAGAGAGTCTCTACGACTATTTCTCCCGCATCGCCGAAGAATCACCGCTGAACGTGATGCTCTACAACATGCCGATGTTCGCGTCGCCCATTGACACAGCTACGATTGTTCGCCTCGCACGCGATTGCCCGAACATTATCGGTCTCAAGGATTCCAGTGGCGACATCACTGCCATGATGCGTTCGATTGCCGCCGTCCGCCCGTTGCGGTCCGATTTCGCGTTTTACACCGGCTGGGATCCCGCCCTGCTGCCGATGCTCGAGGCCGGTTGCGATGGAGGCATCAACGCCCTATCGGGTATCGTCCCAGAAGCCACCCTGCGCCTGCGCGCTCTGGTGCGCGACGGCCAGGAAGCATCCGCACGTCTTTTGCAAGACCAAATCCGTGATCTGTTCGAATTCCTTCTTTCGACCCCCCCCCTGCCGGAGGCGTTCCGTCTCGCCGTCATGTCCCGCGGCTTTGATTTTGGAGCCGGACGACAGCCGGTTGGCACACGCCGCCGCGATACGCTGGCCGAGTTTCGTCCCGCCCTTTCGCAACGCATCAATGCTCTCTTGGACTCCCTTCCGTCATGAACAAACAGACGCAGCTCTTTCCGCAACGCCATGTCTGGACAGCCCGACTCAAACCGGGGGCCAAGGCCGATTACATCCGACTGCACCGGGATCTTCCCCCCGAGATGGCCGATTTGTTGCGTAGCGCCGGTATTCACAACTATTCGATCTGGTGCGCCGATGACCGGCTCTTCGGTTATTTCGAGGCGACCCGGGGCCTTGATGCGGCGCGGGCCGCTCAAGCCGAATCCCCCGTCTTTCACCAGTGGAACGAGACCATGCGTGAACTCATCGAAGTTGACCTTGACCCTGCGACCGGTAAGCCTCGGCCAGCAGAAAACCTATTCTATCAGCCCTGAGACACAACCACACTATTTATGAATCCAAACATCATAGACATTGAGAAGCAAGGGAAGGTCGGCATCCTCTACGCCGGCCATGAACGCTATTGGGGCCAGTTTGTGGGCTCGCGCGAGGCCACCGTCAACGGAGCCCACCGCTTCGCGGACATCGTTCGGAAGACCGGTATCGATGTCGCCATGCCCGACATCCTCGTGGATAGTACCGCCAAGTCCCATGAGGTCGGCCACCTGCTTGAAGAGGCGCATATCGACCTGCTTTTCGTCTATCTCCACACCTACATGGCCAGCGGTTTCTGGGTTCCCGGCATTCTCCACCTCCATGTCCCCATCGTGATCGTCTGCCTGCCCCAGAACTTTGACTTCGAAGAGGAATACATCACCGGCACCGCGATCAAACGCGGAAGCCCCTGCCAGCTTCCAGAGGCTTACAGCGCCCTCGTCCGCGTCGGTCGCAAGCCCGCTGACCTTGTCTTTGGCGACCCGGAGATGGTGCCCTACGTCGTGGATGAAATCCACCAATGGTGCGCAGTCGCCAATGTCCTCGGGACATGGCGCGACTCGGTCTTCGGTTACATGGGGCACACCTACGACGGGATGCTCGACATGTGCTTCGACCCGACGTCGATCACCGGGCGGTTTGGTGCCTACTGCCGTATGATTGAGATGTGTGAACTTGCGGAATACATCCAGAGCGCCTCCGCGCAGGCGATCAAAGACAAGATCGCCGAGATGCATACCGTCTTCGATTTTCAGGGAAAGTCCGGCGACCCCATCACCCAGCCCGCCTCGGAAGCGGACATCGAGTGGTCCGCCCGCTGCTCTGTTGGCCTGGACACCTTGGTGGACAAACACAATCTCGCCGGACTCGCCTACTATTATGAAGGCGAGAATGACAACCTCTACGAGCGCATCGGATCCAATCTCATCGTTGGCAACACTCTGCTCACCAGCAGAGGGATTTCCTTGGCCGGTGAAGCGGACATGAAGAACTGCATTGCTATGAAAAGCACGTCTGCCATCGGTGCCGGCGGTTCGTATGGCGAGCTGTCTATCGTTGATTTCGAACGAAATCAGGTCTATGTCGGACACGATGGGCCTCATGATCTCCGAATCTGCGATGGTCGCCCCTCGGTGCGCGGACTCAGCCTTTATCATGGCAAAAAAGGTCGCGGGATCGCCGTTGAGTTCAGTATCAAGAAAGGCCCCGTCTCCATGGTCTCCCTCGCCATCGACGACCGCAACCAATACAAATTTGTCGTCGCCGAAGGCGAATCCATGACCGGTCGCCTTCCTCAAATCGCCAATACCGTGACCCGCGGGAATTTCGGGCCGGATGTTGCCGCCTTCCTGCGAGCTTGGTCGATGAGCGGGATATCTCACCATATGTCCCTGTGCGTTGGTCACCTCGGCTCAGTTATGCTCAAACTCGGTGCCGCCACCCACATCGAAGTCGAAATAGTGACCTGATCTCATGAAACAACACACACCACTGCCACACCTCCTCCTCCCTCTGTTCGTCCTCGCCATCCCGCTGCCCGCACCAGCGGCGGAGCCCGGCCCACACGCACGCAAGACCACCCAACTCATCGAGCCGTGGCTCGATCCAGACAAGGCACCCAGATCCGGCACCGACTCGAACGTGGCGGATTTCGTCCGTGAAACCATCCCGGCCATCCATGCGGCCGTCCCCGCAGCGCTCTCCGCGCCCGCCGCCCCCAACCGCAAGGTGCTCGTTCTGACCACCGACACCGCCGGTGCCCTCCACGTTCCGGGTGCCGCTGCCCTCCTGCATCTCCTGCGCCATACCGCCAAGACCACTGGCAAATTCCAGTTCGATGAGGCGTTCAGTGTGGACGACATCCCCAAGGACAAGCTCGCGGAATACGATGCGGTCGTGCTTAACAACATCAGCCAGGTGGCGCGTCCCGATCATGCTGCATTCTATAATGAGGTCTTGCCCGACTACGTGCGAAAGGGAGGTGGCATTCTCGCCACCCACGGAAGCGGACTCCCCTTCCGTAAGAATCCCGATGCGGAATACAACCGCATGCTCGGCGGGTTCGTGACCGAAAATCCGGTTCACCCCGGCAAAGCGGCCGCCAACTTTTCGACCACCCTCCCCGATCCCGAGCACCCTCTCGCCGCAGGCTTCCTCCTCCCCACGGCGAGCATCGAGTCGAAAGGCCAGTGGCTCAGCGGTAAAAACCGCAAGCTCTTCAAGGTCAAGTTCGAGACGCCAGAGCAGTTCTCCGACGAACTCTACACCTTCAATCCGCTCTCGAATGCGGATGAAGCCAGCAAGGTCGTCGTCGCGATCGACGCCAAAAAGCTCGCCCAGGGCGGCCCTGAATATCCCAAAGACACCCAGCCGTTCGGATACGCCCTCGCATGGTATAAATCCTACGGGCAAGGGCGTGTCTACTACACCCAGTTTGGCCATAATTTCTCCATCTACTCGGTTCCGCATATCGCACGATCCGTGGTTGACGCACTACAGTTCGCCTGTGGCGACCTTGGGCAGTAGAGACACCGTTTTGCTGCGGGCGGTTCATCACGCCGACAGATCCCAGTCCCACCCGATTCCGTAACCATGAAGTCCATACCCCAGAGTGTTAGTCGTCGCCGTTTCCTTGCGGTGGGCTCCGTTTTGGCCGTATCGTTACCTGCCGCCGTCCGCGCTGCCGAGCAAACCGCTGTCGGCTCCGTCATGGGCACCGCCCGCATCATCGCATTTGCGGTCGATGATCTCGATGCATCCGTCCGATTCTACATGGAGGTTATGGGACTGACCCTGCATCGCCGCATTCCCACGGGTCACCCCGGTCTCGATTTCGTCTTTCTGCGAAGCGGTGACTTGCTGATCGAGTTGATGTCCCGGAAAATACCCTTCTTTAAGGACTATCCGCTCGGATTCCACCATTTGTCATTCGAGGCCGGGGACCTCGACGCCGCGATGTCCGCCCTCGCTGAACGGGAGGTCAACATCGTCACCCAGCCCAAGCCCAAACCGAACAAGAACGGTTTGCGCATGGGGGAATTCGAGGGACCGGAAGGTCTCGTCCTGAAAGTCTACTCCTGGGAGGAGTCCCTGCCTTGATTCGACCGTGGTGACGTGCCGCCTCCCAATCCTGCTAATTTCTAATGAGTGACCTCTCACGATACGGATATTTCGACCAACAAGAGCGGGTTCCGCGACAACGGCGGCGACGCACGTCATGGAAGTAAAAATGGAAAGGAATTAGGAGGTCAGCATGAGCAAGTGGACAGTGGAAAAAGCCAGGCAGTGGTGCCGGGCGCGGCCGTGGATAGTCGGATGTAACTTCATCCCGAGCAGTGCCATCAACCAACTGGAGATGTGGCAGGAGGAATCCTATGACCCTCGCACCATCGACAGGGAACTGGGGTGGGCCGGGTCCCTCGGCTTCAATGCAGTCCGCGTCTACTTGCACGACTTGGTATGGGCTGCGGACCGCGATGGTTTTGCCAAACGGATCGATGATTTCCTGGGCATCGCGAATCGCCATGGAATGAGCGTCCTGCTCGTACTTTTTGACGACTGTCACAGACCTGATCCCCAGCTTGGCAAGCAGCCTTTGCCTGTGCCCGGCGTGCATAACTCAGGTTGGAAACACAGCCCCGGCAAGAACATCGTTCGCAAATTCCACGACGGCACAGCAACGCCATCGGAGAAGGCGCGACTGGCGGATTATGTCCAGGGTGTTTTGACCCGGTTTGCGCAGGATGATCGGGTCCTGATGTGGGATATCTACAACGAGCCCGGACAAAGCGGTAACGCGGATGATAGCAATGCGTTGCTGCAACTGGCTTGGCAATGGGCTTATGAGGCCAGACCTTCACAACCATTGACGGCCTGCGTGGAAGGCTCAATTGGCGAGCAGAATTTGGCACTGAACCTGAGTCGGTCGGACATCATCACCTTCCACTGCTATGAAGGCGAAGCACTGGAGGAGATGATGCTCCGGCATTTGGAGGGCCATTCTGGAAGGCCTGTGATTTGCACGGAATACATGGCCCGGGAGCTTGGAACCACGTTTAAGCTGAGCCTTCCCCTTTTCAGGAACCACCGTGTGGGATGCTTCAATTGGGGCTTGGTTGCCGGCAAAAGCCAGACCCATTTCAACTGGCAGACTGTTGATGGAATGGAAAGGCTCAAGGCTGTGGGGGCTGCGCTAGAGCCGGGCGAACCGATCCCCGAGCCGGAACTTTGGTTCCACGACATCTTCCGGATCGACGGAACACCGTTCGACCCCAACGAAACCGCCTTCATCGCCACCACCATCCGCAACGCCGGTCACCCCATCCCGCCGCGGGAGACCGGTGATTCTTGCTGAAACGCCTGATCTGGCCACCAGAGACGAGTTTTTCCAATTCCTCATGCTACTTGAGACCAGGAACATGCAAGCGATTCCCTCCGTCATCCGCGACGGTCATAGGGGCCGAAAGCGGCTTCAGCATTGACTGGGGCGAGCCAATGTATCTGCAAGCGCAAGTAAAGGCCGTGGACGAGGCAGCATGGAGCTTCGACATGAAACTTGGGCCCTGTTCCGCCGCGATCTTATCTCGCGGCGAAACGGTGTCTCGTTGAATTTTTTTCCCGCGACATCGTCGCGCCGTCAAAGTCCGCCCATGTCATTCTTCGACGGCACCGGACTTAGCGTTCTTCTTACTCTTTCCGCCTTTTCCACCCTTCGCAGGTGCTGCCGCAAATTCCTCTGGCGAAAGCGAGCCGTCTTGATTCGTGTCCATTTTGGCAAACGCGGCCTTTTGCTTCTCTGCCATTGCCGGCTTTTTACTTTTGACGAACTCTTTATTCGGGATGTTCTGGCATCGGGAGGAGCTGAAGGGCTGAGATCAGGGGTTTGCAGGGTCGTCACCGTCGGCCTGCCGACGGGCGGTAAGTTCCGTCTGGATTTGCGCCATGCGTTCCCGGGTTAGCGGATACCGGATCAAGAGCAGAATGGCGACCGAAAGCATCAAGGCGGGGACCACTGAAAATGCGATCCGCAAGTTCAAAATCGTTTGCTCGCTCTGGTCGAACTTCAGCGCAGCCTCAAAGCCGGAGATCACAAGGATGAGTCCGGCGAGAACCGGGACGATGGATCCGAGAACCTTACCAAGTAGCGACATGACGGCCGCAAACATCCCTTCGCGTCGCCTTCCGGTCTGCAGTTCGTCGTCATCTGTCACGTCGGCCAGCAGGGCGCCCATCACGGTGTAGAACGACGAAATTCCGATTGAGAAGAAAATTGGCAAAACCAATTGCAGATAGGGAGCCTCCGGAGTCACAAGCCACCATTTAAGCAGGCAACCGACCATCATGAGCACCACGGCCAGCAGGACAGTGTTGTGTTTTTGGAAGCGTTTGGAGAACCAGAGCACAAAGGGAATGGCAGCAATGGACAACGCCCACCCAAGTGTTCCCACGATGGCGACCACCGTGGAACCCTGAGCGGCCCCTTTCATGACCCAATAGATATTGAGGTATAGGCCGACACTGTGGAACAGGCCATTGCTGAGGCCAATGATTTGATATAGCGCGAAGACCCGGAGAAAGTTCCGGTTTTTCAACGTAATTAACAAAGACTTAAAGAAACCGAGCGGAAGCTTCTTCTTTGAGACCGTCATGTAAGTTTTCGGCTCGTCCACTTTGACAATCATCAACACCGTGGTGGCGATTCCGACTGTGGCCACCACGGCCACTAAGAAGAATAAACCGTGAATCGCATTGATCCATACCAAGGAGAAACAGAAGGGCAGCACCCATGGATTCACGATGCCAATGACTTTGTCCACGAGCGAACGATAGACAGTGAGTTTCGTCCGTCCGTCGTAAGAGCTGCACAATTCGATGCCCCAAGCAAAATAGGGCACGCCGGACATGGTGGAAAGCAGGGTGAAAATGATTATCCCAGCGAGCACGTAAATTACGACTTGGGTCAGCTCGGGGTTGGTGCTCATGAACATTGCCTGGAACCCTTTGACCAAGGGGTCGAAAAGTCCCGGTCGCCCGGAGGAACCGGGCAAAGCCTTTGCCGGGACGCGGACCGGAGGCGGGCTCTCAACATTCCCCTCGGGGGTCACCTCCCCCGTATCAGCTTCCGTGCCCCTTGCGGAAGCAGCCTGCACATCAGTTGCAGCTGGTGCTGTTGCCTGGTCCTGCGCTGCCAGTTCGGCATTACTGGACATTTGATGATAAATCGGGAAAAAGGCAAAAAACGCGATGAGGAACAGCATGCGGCTGACCCCACCCAGCAGAACAAATGGCTTGCGCCGTCCGAACCGGCTTTTGAAATTATCGGAGATATGCGCCATCACTGGATCAGTAATAGCATCGATAATCGTCTTGACTGAAACGATGAACCCCCCAATGAGAGGATTGATATGCATCGCCACAACCATGATATTCTGCAATGAGTTGAGAGCGTTATTGGCCACTCCGTTTTCAATGTTCCCCAAGGCATAATAGATAATGCTCTTGGTGGATGCGTCCGGACGGTCGGTCTGGACGGGGGCAGGGGATGGATTGGTACGGTCTAGGCGATCGCTGGGGTTACTCATCGGAGAGACTGGATATGTGGCTACTCGCTGACAAAACGGCTTGCTCCGTCGGAAAGGCGTTTATTTGTGCGTATTGAGTGAAGAAAGTACCTTTCCACAAAAGACAGGAACATCAAGGATGGTCGCGGCTGACCGATCATCCTATAACCCGCATTTGAAAAGTCGCTGGAGGAGCTTTCAGGCTGATAGAATGGGCCAATGGAGAGGATCTTGGAGATTGCTGGGCTTCAGTCGGAGGGTGAAAGCGAAAATGTATTTCGATTTGAGTGTGGCGGTGGCCGTATCGGGGTGGAAGCCTGCGCAGACCGGCTGACACCCTACGGAGGGCTTGCGGCATGGAGTCACTATTTGGAGCGTGCGGGCATAGTGGAAGACCTAGCACGGCGTTTTCCGTTTGAGCGCACGAGTCCCAACGCAACGCCGGCGCGCGACGTTTTGCACGCCTTCATGGTCAACGCACTGATGGGTGGCAAGCGATTTGCCCAACATGAGACGGCTTCAGGACGATCGAGCCGCTGCGGCGATCCTCGGGCTCAAGCGGGGCCAGATGTGTAGGGAGGATGCTTTCGTGCAGATGATGAGCCGGGCTGATCGGCAGAAAACGCGCTCATGGATGGCTGCCAGCGAGCGAGATCTTTACGTGGCACTGCCGCCGCAGTTCATTGCGGGCTGGGACTCAACGGTCAACACGCGTTACGGGTACCAGGAGGAGGTGAAAGTCGGCTACAACCCGGAAAAGCCCGGACATGGCAGCCACCATCCCCTTATGTGTGTTGTGCCCGGCCCGCGTTACGGCTGCCACGGGCCTTGGTTTTCGACGCCTGCGCGCGAGCCGTGCCCCTGCGGGGCTCGCGCTGGCTTGTCTGTTTTGCATTCAAAGAGTCTTGTGCTTTTATGGCTGGGGAAACCTACAAGAGTATGAAGGACATGATGGGGTGGTCAAGGAACAGGGTGTGCATACCGAAGCGGTGACCAGCCGTGATGAACTCTTGCTCGTCTTGGCCAAACTGGTCAAAAGCGGACGGCAGAAAACGCTCAAACTGGCCATCTCAGAAAAATGGTGGGCGGCTATCAGCCAAGCCTACAAAGAACTCCAACGCTGGACACCCAACTGCGCCGCAGTTGGGTGTCCAGCAAACCTCCGAGCGTTATCTGTGCTGGCATATCCCGCTCAGCCCTTCACATTGGCTGGCAGACGCGTTACCGTGACATGCCAACTGCGGGATTTAGGATCATTTCTCCGGGAAATCAATACTCCAACTTTGCTTTGTCGTGTCACTGATGGTCGAATCCTTTGGGTTGTCGAGCGACCAAAGCCGAAACACAAGCCAGGGTTCGGCCTGGCGGGAGGACAGGATTGGAGTGAACTTGGCTATCTCCCCTCTCATGATGAAGAGAGTCTGCCCGGTGGAAGCGAGCGTCCCGACGATTTCCTGCGGCGTTGAATAAGCTCCTCCAAGCAGTTCCATGTCGCGGAAGCATTCCTTTCCGTCGATAGTGACGATCAGGTCTTCGGCGACCGACTCTGGAATCCAGAGATCGGACTTCGCAAAGCCTGGGGCGGTGCTGTCCGTATCCCATGAAGCATCTACAAAGACCGTCCGCCCCTCGACGCGAGCGGTCAAGGTGTGATCAACGAGTGAACCATCAGGAAAATTGTATGTCGAGTTGCGCGTCACTTCCGCTCCGGAAGCCTGCATGAAGTGGGGTTGCTCCTTCGCTCGTCGCCAAGAACCCCGAGAGGTTTCCGATACATCCTGACGGACTTCCAAAGGCTCTGCCTTCGTCCCCATGATCAGAATATTTCCGGTTGCGGTCAATTCCAGGCTAAGGGAATCGGCAATGGTTGAAGCCAAGGAAAGCCCGCTAGCTACTGCGAGGCACAGGAAAGGGAGTAACAATCTCCAGCTATATTGATTCATAATGAGACGATTGTTCTGGGGGTTGGATGTTTTGAAGGATGGGCCATTGCGGGTCATTGTCCAAGAAATGCGGTTTGGCGGATCGATGTCCGCCTATGGCGGGAGACAGCATCCGAAAGCGCGAATTCGCCATTGGCCACGCGCTGGCTTCCCTCGGGGGTGAGTGCCGTTATCGAGACTTCAGCGCGCTCGAAGCCGCCCGGTATCTGGACGTCATTCACTTTGACTCCATCCCTCGCGATGGTGATCGTGTCGGCGGGTTGCGTCCAATTGCCATTATCAGAGCGCAGAAACCGAATATTGAAGCCGACGACATTACCCGCCAGAAAACTATCCGTGTGAGTTGGGTGCCGTGGAGTTGGCGCCGGGCTGGCTGAAAGCTGCGTCCAATACCCCGTCTGTAAATCCTGTTGTCCCAGAGCATTCTGGAACGCGTGTCGAGCAGAGGAAATCGAGCGATAAAGTGCAAAAACGGGGTTCTCAGAGCCACCATCGACCGGATTTTGAAATGCCATGCGGTACGAGACTGCACGGGTTGCACCCGTGAAGAGTACTGTTCCAGAATTGTCCTTGTCGGTTGCCGACGTTAGGAATGTGAGCCACTGCGAATCCAGACCACCAACAGTATCAGGCGTCACCCTCAATGCCTCAGCGCCCAAGCTGGAGGGGACCACCAAACTTTCCAGATCGAGAATCACCTGATCGAGGGCGAAAGAGATATCGCCATTTCGGATGATACTCCCCCCGATGGTCCGATAGACGGAAAGCACACTGGATGTCGCGTTGAGCAAGACCGCCACAAGAAGCAGAGAGACGGCGCTGGCCACCAATAATTCGATCAGCGTAAACGCCGCCGTGGAATGTGCCGGGCGATCAAACTGATTCGAGGCAGTCCCCTTCGATCCACTGGTGGCGTCGTGGCTAGTAATCATCGCAGGACTCCGATGATGGTTGTCAGCGCCGGGCCGTCGGGCCACTCCTCGCTTGGTTGGGGAACTGCTCCAAGTTCGACCTTCAAAAGAAGAAGGGCAGAAGGGTAGTCGGTCGGGTCCGACCCGCTAATTGTTGCGGGCACATTCTGCGGGGCGAGGCTCAGACGCGCCCGCAACCAGCGACCCTCACGGGCTGGTTCATAGTCGGTGATCAGAGATGCGTCCGCAGGATCATCGAACCACTTGCCAAGCACCCGATCGCCTTCGGTGGCGGGCTCGGTGCTGCCGCTGGCCGGATCGTTTCGATAAGTCAGATACACAAGGTCCTTGGGGTCTCCGTCTTTAATCCAATCGAAAACCTCATCGAAGCCGAAGTTATTGTTGAGATCGGTGCGGAGTGCATCGACGGACTCGCTCAAGGCACGGCGGTCGAAATTTTGACCTGCGTTGCCCAGCATCCCTCCAAAGACCCCGAGGAGAGCGAGCAGGCCGAAAGAGACGATTCCAATAGCAAGAACCACCTCAATGAGCGAGAATCCAAAGGAGTCGCGCCCGACAGGGGACACCCCTCCGAAATGGCGCGGTTCAGTCAAGGAGACGGTTGTTTCAGGCATCGTTTTCAATCTGTTCCTTTGAGTCGAAGTGCGCCGGGCGACCGTTCACAGGCAGCTTGAATCCTCTGATTCCGTCGAGCATGCTTTCTGGGATCGTGACGGTGCCATCGCTTTCCATGATGCCGGCAACAAAGAGTATGCGGCCGGGCTGGACGAGGTGACCCGAGCCATCGAACTCATACACAACGCACTCAGTTTGAATACCCGGTGTCAGCTCGAACGTTTCCAAGGCCGCACCACCATTTTCAAAGGCGAGGCTTGCACCGACCGCATTAGCGGTTGCCAGATAAACCCCTTGGGGCAGCATGACGGCATTGCCAGCGAGCTTCCACTCTTTGTTGGCGGGATCGCCCTCGGCCCGGTAGATCGCCATGCGGCGCAGTTTGTAGTTGGGATCGGTTCCATGATCGATGGCCAATTTGGCTCCCAGTCCATGGCTCATCGCCTCGGTTCGGGCAGCGAGTACAAGGCTCGACGCAAGATCCACGGCCCCACGCACCGAGTTCCCCCGGCCAATGCTATTGGAGGCGATGATGGCAAGGCCGCTCATGATGGCGATAATGCCGATCACCGTAAGCAACTCGATCAGAGAAAAACCCTTCCTGGCAGAGGATATATGATGTGGGATTCTCATGGGGAGGAACTGAAATTATTGATGTCTCCGGCCAGCATGCGTGGTGTGACGCGATCCTGCATCCTCTGGAGAACAGGTGAGTAGCCGACAATCGCGGGGGACTCCTCGGGATCCGTGGTTGGTGAAAATTTCGGTGCGGCGGAATAGAGAAAGAGTATTCGGGAGTCCGGTTTGGGAAAAGCCAAGTTCTTCTCGGGTGACTCGTAGGTTTTGCCTCTTTTGGTTTCGGCAAAGTATTTGAATGTAAATCGGTTGTCCGCATCGGCAGCGCGACGCGCAACAGCATCTCCGTCCGGCGGAACGAGAATCGGCTCTCCGCCAACTGTGAAAGCGATTCTCTGAGAACTGAAATTAACCATGCGCACAGTGCCCGGTGGATGCGCGTCGATTGAGTCGTCAAGGAAGGTGGTTTTCGTCCTGCCTTGCTCGTCCAAATAAAAGACGAGCAACAGCCGGGTTGCTGTCGCATTCGCAGGCACGTCGAGAAAGGGTTTCATAGGATTGCTGCCTTCGGTATTGGAGTGCTTTGTATAGATTTGAATCGGGCGTTGAGAGGGCAGGCTTACGAGGGCTCCTCGCTTACAACTGGAGACGTCAAGAGGAGAAAACCTCCGCTGCTCGCGTCCGGCTGCGTCTTGGCTCACCTCCAGATAGAAGAGGGGGGGAAGGTCCTTAACCCTGATGGAAGCGGCCGACAACTCGACGACAGGCGCCTCGGCGAGCGCTCCCGTTATTGAAAGGCTCCAGGCGAGGGAAAGGATGATGGCAAGCCGGAGGAGGGTTGATCCGCCGCTACTGATATTGATCTGATTTCTGGTCAGCATCGCAGTATTTGGTTTGATTCCGTTTACAAATCCTCCGGGTTGATCCAACGGAACTTCACGACTTCGAAACGGCGTCCGAATTTGTCGGTGTAGCGCCAGCGGTCTTGACCTGCGGAACCGGCAGGCTGCACCGGTGCCGCAAGTCGCTGGACGACAGCCTCCAGATAGGCCCGGGCCAGCACCCGGCCCTGCGAGTCCAAAGCGTCGCCGTAGCTACGGACCAGAAAGGTGTCGCCCCGCGCGTTCAAGGCTGGCCCGATCATCGCGAGGAGGTCTCCCTGTGTCACGAAGCCGGGGGCCCCATCGAAGAGCTGGCCCGCTTCCCCGACGGGCGCTCCCGCCACATGTTCGCTGTCGAGGTGGCTTCGCATGGCGGGTTCCTGGGTGTGGCGGAAGTGCTTGCTTTCCACGGAATTGCCGGGTTGAGCGTTGGCAGCTTTTCCGATGCCGTTGGAACTGTAGCTGGTCGTGGAGTCATCAGCATCACCGCCATCGCGGATCCGAATCGTATAAATCATGTCCAAATCGGAACCGACTCCGTTACCGTCCGCGCCGAGGCGGGGATCATTCACCCCCCCATTGATGCCGGAGGTTTGGATGGCTCGTTGAATGGAACCGGAAAGCCCTTGAAGCCCAATGCAGGGATCGTAGGAAGGCTTCATATAGTCCGGGTGGTTGTCATTATCCCACACCGCATCCGGCCCGCCCACCGTGCGGGCGAGAAACCAATCGGAGCCGGGGGTGCGCGAGCCCTGCGGTGCGACGAGTCGGCGGTTTACAAAATCGGCGAGGGAGAGGAATGGCCCCCGGAGACGCACCTCGTCCACGATGCGTTCGGCGAGCACTTGGATCATCCCATCGGTGAGGTAGCGAAAGCCATTCATCACCTGTGAGTAATCCTTGTCCGAGGCGAGTGAGCCGATGTGGTTCGAGTCGATCGTGGGGTTGAGTGAATTATCGAAAGCAAAGTCGATGGCGGCCCCGGTGGGATCGAGGGTGCGGCTGACGGGGACGGTTTCGGCGGGATTTGCGCTGCCACCCGTCGCCAATTTCAAGTCACGGAATGCGGTGAGCAGGGCTTTCCATGCTTCGACCGAAGTCGAATTCACATTGAGGGCACCCCAATTCTCCAGATATGCGGCAGCGGTCTCGCTTCCAGTCACATCTGAGCCAGCCGCCGTGGCTGCATCGGAGGTAAATCTCAGACGGCTGTTGGGAAGTGGGTCGCTAAAATTTGGCGTTCCGACTATGGTGGAGAGAAAGTAGCGATCCCAAAGATTCTCGTTCAGCAAATAGCTCAAATCCATGAGCGTATTGCCGGGTGTGTTGATGAGACGCCAAGCCGTTCCGTTGGGTGAAGATATCTTCACCATTTGCTGGTCGGCGTTGTTGGATCGGTAGCCCGCCGCCGGGTAATCGGAGCTGGCCTGGATTCCGGTGGGGGCCGGATTCTTGTCGGTGCCGACGGGGCGCGAATGCAAACCCGCGATAGCCTCGCGATCGGTGTAAGGCGCAGCCCAGGAGTTGCCGATGGGAAAGGCCGGCTGCCAGTGGTACCGGGAAAGGTTGACCTGTTGAAACTGACCCAGCGAGAGGATCTCCGACTGGGCTCGGCGGGCATTGCGAACCATGAGTTGGCTAACCCCTTTGTAAGGACCGTCGACATCCTTGAATGTGAGAAGTGGAAACCCGCTGGTGCCGGCGGTCTGCTCCTCGTCCCACTGCACATACTTATCCCCACTGCCTCCAGAGAATCTCGTGTTGAAAAACTGGGACAGGCCATCCTCCTGCCCGAGGTGGTTGTAGTTCGAATCATCATTCCTATTACGAAAGGCCTCCACCAAAGGGTGGAGGTCCTGATAGCTGGCCGCAAAGTTGGAACGGCTCATCACCGGAGCAAATCGATGGAGATTCCTTTCTTGGATGGAGCCTCCGGTTTCCCCGGTCAGGGGCTGGATCCAAGTGCGAGAAAATCCCCAGTTGGAAGCTTGGGTCGCCCTGCCGGAATCGGTCACCACATTGGCCGCAAAGTTGGAAAAATCGTAGAGCGGTCGCCAATTCTGAAGAAACTTCGGCATCGGCTCCCCACCCCCGAGTTGCGGATCGTTCAGAACTCCATCGCCGTCCGCGTCGCCAGTCTTGTTGGCATCTCGCCAGTTGTGGTAGTCTTCACCCAGCGCGTGGTCGTCCCACGGATTTTTGCTGCCCACGTCGCCAAAAGCCTCGGTCTCAAAAAGGGGTACTGCGTGTCCAGCCACCGTGATGGTGACCTTGGGGTTCGAGAAGCCGGTAGCTCCGCTGTAAAACATCCATTTCAGGCCATCCGCCTCAGCCGAGGCCGGCCCGTTGACAACTTCCAGGACGTCAAACCACATGTCTTTGGGATCATTGGCCACGTAGTCGTTGACAAGAGGAATGGGGGCTCCCTTAGTCCACTGCTGCTGAGCCGGCAGCGAGAATACCAAGGCTTCCCCCGCAGAGAATCCTGATGTCAGCTGGAACTGCATCGTTCTCTTGATGGGGCGTTTGGAGCCCGAATTGGTTGCATCATGGTGCGGTACCAGCCGGGTGGCGGTCGCGCGGCTACCCGTCGGGCCCAGAGCACCGCTGGGCCCGGGCGGGTTGTGGTAGGAGACGTGAATATCGGGGTCTCCGGGGTTTGCTAAGCGATAATAGAGATGCCCAAAGGCATCGGTCACGCCGTCTGCCAGATCGCCGTCGGCCACTTCAAGTTCCGGGGTGATATTGGTCGTGTCAGCATTGGCGGGATTCCGCCGGACTTGGTCGTTGCCTGCCCTATTTTTGAAGAGCCAGTCGTTGGCCGGATCACCGTCCCCATTTTCGTCGGTGGCGGGACTGGGATCGGGGCGCCAGTCCGCACCGGCCTGAAGCTGCAACTCCGCGAGGGAAGGGTTTTCCTTGACGACGAAGCCTTTTTCCAGCTCGGGGGAGAACTCGAGTTCGATTTCGTAGGTAGCGGGGACCAGGGGCACGTCGAAGGGGTTCCAGAGCACGAGACAGGGCATCCAGTGCCAACGGATTCGCCGGGAGGCCTCATGGTAAGACCAACCGGCGTTGAACATGAGATATGTCAGCACCGGCCCGATGCCCGCGTCGGGGTCGGGAGAAATACTCCCGCCCGTGCCTGCGGCGGCGCGGTCATACCAATCCTTAACCTGGCCCCAGGTCGGGATGCCGTCGAGAGCGGTCGCACCAGTGTTTGGGAAGCCGTCGTTGCTGCCCCCCCAAGCGCGGAAGCGCGCATCGGACACCGTATAGCGCGCAGGATCGGCGATCGGATCAGTCTGGGAGGGACCGGCTCCCCCTGCCAGGAAACGGGTGAGATCGCTTTTCAGGCCGCCAAGGACCGCATCGGTCAGCAGGGATTTCGAGTGGGCGGTGAGGTGGTGGAAGTTCCCCTGGGCGGCATCCTGAATTTCCTCAGTATTCGTGGCTTCCAGGAGGGCGATATCCCGGGATGACGAAACATTCAGGAGCCGGGCGTCATTTGCGTTGAATGTGGCGGAATCAAACCCGGTGATGTTCTCCCAGCCAATGCGCTGGGGGGACTGGAGCCGGTTGCGGTATTCGACGCTGCCCGGCGAGGCGTTGGTATAGGGATCGCGGGCGGCAAAGTTTGCCTTGGTGGACTCGTCGCCGATCCAGTAGGCATAGTGGCCGATCGGCCTGGTGGTGGATTGCGCGTCCGGTTTGATCTCTTGCTTGCGAACTTTGACCCGTCCGTCGAGTCCGTCTGAGGAATCGCTCGCGACCGTCGCGCTTCCCTCTCCCACCAGCCAGACGGCATTGTTGTCAGGTGCCGGGTTGGGAATGTCAGTCAAAGGGGTCTGGTAATCTACCGGATATTCGTTGGTGGCCACTACGCTGCCGTCTGCGCCGGTTACTTGGCCGGACTCCTGGTCAATAAGGAAGCGTTCGTTCCCGCTCACGAGCCAAACAGGAATTTGGTCGCGCTTGGGTTCGCCAAACTTTGTGTTATTCCCAAGGAGTTCGTAACGCTGGGGAGGCAGCACCCCGGGCTGGGCGTTCGGATCCCTGGCACGATCCACGCGGAGGGAGGAGTCCATGACGCCTACCCAGTGTGGGTGCTTGTTTGCGTTCCAATAGACCTGCAGCGCCGTATCCCAGTTTTCGCGCTCATTGGGGGTCAGGTAGGTCTCGACTTGATCAAGGTAGCTGCGTTGGTTGCTCGTCTGGGCAAACTGCCGGTATCCGAAGGTCCCATCGTCGAAGAGTTCACCGCGGCCCTGGGCCGGATAGGAGGCAGCGGGGAGGTTGATATCCTTCGTTGGGTAGAACGTGGTCGCAGGGAAAGTGACCGCCTGGTCTTTGCCCGCATAGAGCTGGAGCTGGCCGATGGCGGTCTGGAGGCCAATGATCGCATTGTTGCGGGCGATGAGCAGGTTCTTCGCCGAGGCACTCGCACGAGTTTCGACGCGTGTCACGGCCGAAATCGACAGGATCAACACCATCAGGAGTGCCAGAATAGCAAGCACCGCAACAAGGGTGAAACCTTGTCTGAATGGAGAAACATCAAGCGGTCCCGGAAGTCGGGACGACCGGGAAAGGGGGAGTCTTTTCTCTAGTATGCGGGGGAACATCTTGTATTTACTATGAATACTTCATTCTCGCTCCGCAACCCTGCGGAGCCTGTGAATGTGGCATTTCAAGGTTATCCTGTTGCATGTTGTGTCACTTCTATGGACTTCCAGTCTGACCGTCATTCGGGCAGGTGTTGGAGAAAGTCCCTTTGGCCTCAAAGAGGGGGATGGAAATGGCCTGGATGCCTTTGCATGGATCCTGACTTGGGCTTGGAACATTCAGTCTTACTGTTTTACGCAGGCGATTGAGCCATCGCGGAGAGCGACCACCCAGGATCCGTCCGCAGCGGGGGCTATTCCGTCAAAGATGGGTTCACCCGGCAGATCGACCGTCCATCTCTCCTGGCCGGTTTTGCGATCGAAGGCGGATAGTTTCCAGGTTTCGTAGGGTGGGAAGAGCCCGGATTTGGTTTTTTGTTTGGCCGCGATACCATGAGCCACCAGAGCTGCGTCCGCACCAAGGACCACCGCGCTTGCGTCGATATCCGGCTTCGACCACGATGCTTTGGCGAAGTCGATGGGTTTCCACTTTTTGCTGACCGAGTAAGGGTCCTCGTTGCCCTTTTTCGGGCCTTTGGCTTTGTTTCGACTTTCTGCGATGGTGCTGTCCTCCATTTCCTGCCGCCAGACCGGCAGCGACCAGAGGCTGACCCCTAGAGTATCCAGGCTGTCATTCCGCGAGGTGACGCGTTTTTCGGAAGGCAGGTGGCCGCCCACCATGAGGATGTCGCTTTGGTCGAGCGACGGAGGAATAGTTCCCTGAGGTGGAGCTTCGAATGGGTATGGCAGGCCGGGGGCGTTCCCGCTTTCGTCAACCCGCCATGCGAAGAAGCCGAGGGTAGATTTATCGCGCCTTTCATCGGGGTTGGCGGCGAGGTGCATCCCTCCCTGGAGGACGAGGTCGGCGTCGATGACGACGGTGTCCTTGCCAGGATTCCGCATCCACATGCGGTGGTAGTGCTTGGCAACAGCGGCTTCGAGAGACCTGGGTGGCAGAATCCGCTCTCCGGTGGCCGCGTTAAAAAGGGTCGGAATACCCATGAAGTCCCGAACCCAAAGAACGTCGCCATTGAGAGCCATTGTTCCGCTCGGAGCGTAGCCATGGGCCGGAGGTGCCGCAGGTTCGGTGGGCTCACCGCCTTCCGCAGCCTCGTCGGCGTCGAAGCTGGGTTCGGACCATTGGCTCCACACGGTTTTCCCATCCACAGCGTTGAGGGAGAAAAGATGCACCCCGCTCTGTTTGAGCATGCCGGCAACGGCGTAGACCTTTCCGTCGCGCAGAACCATGCTCGTAATGGGCCAGTTGCTGGAGAGTTTGCCGTTCCACATCATGCGCCGCTCGACGGGGGCTCCGCGGTAGCGCCAGGCCAGTTTGCCTGTGGCGGCATCCAAACAATAGAGCCAACCGTCGCCCGATCCAACGAAGAGACGGCCACCTTCAAATGCGGGCGAGCTGAGAATCGGCCCTGCGGTGGCGTAGGACCATGCGCGAGAGCCATCGGAGATTCGCGTGGCCTTGACGACTCCGTCGCTGCCACCATGGAAGACCAACCCCCCTGCGGTGACCGGAGGCGTCGGGCGGTCCAGCCACTCGAAGCGGTGCATGTTGTGCCCTTCCGGCACTAGGAGCGGGTTGGTTTCAGTCGAGATCCATGCGATCTTGCCTTGGGCTGGAACTTGAGTGGTGGCATGGCTCTGGCGCTCGGGATTGGAGCGGAATTGCGACCAGTCTCCAGACCCCGCTTTCAATGTGGGACTCGGCGCATCGCCGGTTTCGAGAGGGTGCTCTGCAGTGGCGGCAATTTGGGCGAGAACCTTCCCGCCCGGGGCGAGTGCGGCCGCGCCACGAACGGGGCCCGGGCAATCGCAAAACGAAGAGGCCTGGTGCAGCATGCCGCCGGCCGCAAAGATCGGCTGCCCGCAAGGCGACTTCACTCCGAAGTGGAGGTGACCGATGGCCTTGGCCGCACCCGGGACCCATGAGATGACTCCGCACCCTCCTCCTTCGCGAACCTCCTGACCTTCCGCAAGGACATCCCCGGAGGTGGCGTCGAAGGCCACACTGCCCTGCACGACTTTGCCATCCACCAGCAAGCACTTGGTCGCCGAGGTGCGTCGGCCCTCGGGGACTTGCCAGAGGAGCTTGCCGGAGGTGGTGTCGAAGATATAGGAGTCGTCCACGGCGTGCAAACTGAGCCGGAGCTGACCCGTCGGGCCGATGAGCAGCGTGGAAACACCGGCGGAATTGGCCCCATGATGCTTGGGATTGCGTTCGAGGTCGCCGATCCATGCGTCACGATTTTCCCATTCGACCTGACCGTTGGCATTGAGTTTGGCCAGCCGGGTGTTTTCGGTGTAAAAATACGTTGCGCCGTCGCGGACCCCGACCGTGCGGTAGTCGATGGTGCCTTCAGGCTCTTTATGGGTCCAGAGGAGCCTCCCTTGGGTGAGATCGTAGCAGGCAACGGCCTTGCCGGAGAAGGCCTGATTGAAGCGGGCGAGCTGATTGGCGAGCGCGAACGCGTTGCCTCTCACCTCCATCTCGGGCCCGAGCAGCGCGTAGAGCCGTCCATTCTCGATCCCCATCCAGTGGATGCGTTGGGCGGGATCCGGTGATACTACGGTCTCGGGCAACTCGTTTCCAGTCTCGGCATCGAAAACCAGCACTGCGGGCCGGTCGTCGGCGGTGAGGTAAAAGCGGTCCCCGACGGCAACGGAGTTCTGACGATCGGTCTCGATTTTTTCCGGCAACCGCCGCCGCCACAGGACCTGTCCATTGTAGGCGTCACGGGCCGTAAGCCACCCGCTAATGTTGGCACGATCCGTCTTTTTCAGTCCCCAATCTGTGAGTTCGAAGCGCCTTCCGTTGCTGACAACCAAGGAACCATTGAGGCTGTTTGCCCTGGGGGGAACCACGAACTGGTGGAGAAACGGCAACTGGAAGGCCGTATCCTCGGAAACCGGATTGTTGTCGGGACCATGCATCCTGTGCGTCCAGTCGTCGGAACCCTCCGGCAGGGGCTTGGTGAGGGTCTGGTCGCCAATGGATGCCACGCCCCGGATCGGAGTGATCACTCGTAATGCTTCTTCGCTGGTCACCGCTCCCGCTTTGGCCATGAGGGTCGTGACCAAGTGGTCGGCGTGAGGGAGGGTCTTGCCATTCCATGTTTCCACGTAGATGTTTTTACCGATAAGGCCCGCATCGAGTGCTTGACGGGACATGGCTTCGACCTTGGTGCGATCTGTATCGAGCAGGTGGACGACCCAGTTTTCATTCCTGGCCAGTTTGAGAGCCTCTTCGGCGTGCTCCGCACCCACATAGCAGGCAACTCCCCCATTCAAGCCATTGTGAGCACTTCCTGATTCAGCCGGAGCCGCAAGGACTCCGCCTACCCACCCGAACAGAGCGAGCGCGACCGTCGCCAAGATAGTATGGGACGCAGAGCCAGAGACGGTCGTTGGCACGGTTTGATTGACATTATTTCTCATGAAATGAAGGGGAGGGAGTGGCCGGGAGGACTTACGTTTCAAGGGATGGGGGGAATCGCTAATGTATTTACAATATGGCAATTATTCGTGTGCCGCATTTCCTAAGAAGGTGATGGCGGGGATTTCCAAGTGATCTTGTTGCACAACGGAGCGTCCAGCCTGGGACGCGAAGTCCAGAGTGAGATGTCGGATTTCAGCGGTCTTCAGCCTGGGTTGTTGGCTGCTGGTCAAAAAAGTTATCGTGCCCGGTTTTGGTGCGCAGCTGCGCGAGTTGAGTTTCGAGCTTTTCGCGCTGGGTGGCGAGGTTCGGATCGTTGGCGAGGTTGCGTTGTTCGCGAGGGTCGTTGGCGAGATGATACATTTCAGTGGTTCCCAAGGTTGGGAAGCGGATGAGTTTCCAATCCTTCGTGCGGATGGCCTCGTGTTTTGGTGCTCCGTAATCGGTAAGGTATCCGTAGTAGAGCGAATCGCGCCAATCCGGGGGAGTCTGCCCGGAGAACAGGGGCAGCCAACTGTGACCCTGCACGGAATCTGGAACGGGAAGTCCGGCGGCTTCGAGGATGGTGGGCGCAAAGTCGATGTTCTGAGTCAGCGCGTCGATCCGTGTGCCCGGGGCGATGTGGCCGGGCCAGCGCATGAGGCAGGGCATCAGGAGGCCGGGTTCATAGCTCCACATCTTGTTGTAGAGCCCGCGGTCGCCCATGTAGAACCCGTGATCGCCCGCGTAGATCACGATGGTATTTTCCGCGAGTCCGAGGTGTTCGAGTTCCGCAAGGATGCGTCCGACCTGTTGATCGAGTCCGGCCACCGTGCGAAGGTAGTTTTTGATAAGGCGTTGATAGTTCCAACGGATGCGGTCTTCCTCGGATGCGGGCGGATCGGACAGGTGATCCACATTTTCGCTGCCATAGGCGGCAATCCACGTCGGCTTCTGATCGTCGGTCATTTTCGGTGGGAAATGGACCGGGCTCGTCTGGGATTTCCCCAGAAAGAGATGGGCGGCTTCGGCAAGCTTGGCGATACGCGGACGGTTTGGGAACCTCGCCAGAGCCAACGCGGGGTCAAGATTTGTATCGATCAAGTCGGGAGGTTCCGGCAGTGGGGCGTCGGCGAAAAGCGGGAGCGTTTCCGGGGATGGCTCCCAGCGTCCGTGAGGAGCTTTGTAGTGAATGGAAACGAGGAATGGCTGCTTGCTTCCTTCGTTTTTTTTCATCCAATGGATGGCCAAGTCGGTGATGATCTCAGTGCTGTGGCCATGGTGCGGGGTGTGCTCCTCATGGGCATCCGTGAAGACCGGGTTGTAATATTCCCCCTGGCCACCGTAGCCACCGTTGACCGCCATGGTCTCATAGCCCTCGGGACGGGAATAGAGGTGCCACTTTCCGAACAATGCTGTTCGGTAGCCTGCCTCCAGGAGCGACTGCGGAAAAGTCCACTGAGAGTTATCGAAGGGAACCTGGTTGCCGATGACGCCGTGGCGACTGGCGTGCTGTCCGGTCACGATGGAAGCGCGACTGGGGCCGCAGATGGAGTTTGCGGTGGTATTGCTGAGAAATATGGCTCCCTCGCTGGCGATGCGGTCGAGATTCGGGGTGGGCACTAGGCTCCTGCCGTAGGCACCGATCGAACCGGTCCCATGATCATCGGCGAGGATGAAGAGAATGTTGGGGCGCCGATCCTTGGCCGCTGCGGACTCGTCTGCGTGGGCCGGAGACGGCCCGCCCGCGAGAAGGACGCTAAAAAGGGCGGCGGCGAGTGGTCCGGCACCTGCGGAGCCATGCTTTCGGTGAGCCTGGCCGCCAGAGGGGGAGTGAATCATCCCCGGACGAGGAAAGGGATGGGCGTGGGAATGTGGTATCATCATGGGTTAACTCCGGTGAGAGGGTTGGTGCGAACTACGTCCCAGACCGCGGTCTGAAGCGATTCGATGAGATCGGCGTCCGCTGTTTCGTCGAACTGCTCGTAAGGTTTTGCGGTGAGGCCGACCGGACTCCGTCCGGTCAGGACGGCATAGACGGTCAGGGCGGCAACATAGGAGCCGATGGTTCCCGATGTGGGGCCGTTGTGGGGCTGGTCGTTGAGGTGGATGTTATCGGCGTAGAAATTGAGCACGCCGGCGCCGGGGTCGAATTCCTCGGGGTCAAAATTGGACTTTCCTTTGTTGTTGCGCCTTGCCTTGCGGAAGTAACGCTGGTTGCGGTCGTAGAAAGCCTCGATGCCTGGCAGAGTGTGGTCGCGAATTTTTTTATCCAGGACGGCCATTACCTCGCCTGCTGGAATGAGGCGCACCGGCTGCGCGAGGTCGGGATATGCAGCATTCAAGCCGTCTACCAACTTTTTGAAAAAGTCCGCGCAGACCTGGACGTCCCCCCGGTAGGGTTGGGCGTAATAATGGGCATAGTTTTTTTCGTCGGCTTGTTCGAGCACGGCTGAGGTGTTGGGCCAGGTGGCATAGATGAAGAAATGGTCTGCGGCCTTGTGGCCCCGGTTAGGGTTGTCATAGTCCCAGCGTCCGCTGCCCTCGGGTGTCCTGCCTCGCGCATAGTCGATGAAGGCGGAAGCGGCTTGGAGATCTCCGCATTCGAAATACGGCCACTGCGACGTGATTTTGGGTTCGGAATCGAGTTCCTTTGCGTAAGGTTGGAGCACGACGGCATCGAAGGAGTGTTTGCGGAAGGCCTCACCATAGGGGCCAAAGGTTTCATCGGTGTTGAATTTCCCCTCGCCCGGTTTGTTGCTGTGGTTGCGCTGCGAGAGATGTTTCTCGAGGGTGTGACCTCCGGCGAGCTGCATGCCGTAACGGTAGGAAATGGCGGACGCGTCGAAGAGTGCCTGAAGCCGCTCGAGGGGCAGGTTGCGGGTGAGGCTGTTGCCGATGTAATAGACGGTTAGTGGTCGGTCGGTCCTCTCTCCGGCGTCCTCGGCTGAGGCCATTGGGAAGGTCGAAGCCAGGCAGAGGGCAGTGCCGGTCAGCATGAGGGCAAGCGTGGTTTTCATCATAACGAGATTCATGGAATGGGTGCCCGACATCCCTCCGCATGAAGGGCTCCGTTCATGTCGGTGAGATGGCTTTCGAGGAATGCCCTGCCCTGCGCCATTGGAACTTCGGCGGCGTCGCGTGCTGCAAGGTTGCGCGTCTCGCCTTGATCATCCTTGAGGTCGAAGAGAGCTTCTTCTTCTCCCCGCCGAATATATTTGTAGTGGCCGAAACGGATCATGTGGGCGTCCGCAGTCTGGCTGGCAACGAACGCGCGCTGCCACGGCTCCGGAGTCCCCGGCACCAGCAGGGGCGCAAGGTCGAGTCCGTCGCAGGGTCCATCCACCTCGACTCCGGCCGCACCGAGAATGGTGGGGAGAAGATCAATCAGAGAGACGGGGTGCTCGTCCTCTCTGCGTCCGGCGGCGATCCGTCCCGGCCAGCGCAGGGTAAGCGGAACCCGGACCGATTCCTCGTAAAAGGTTCCTTTGCCCACCAGCCCGTGGGCGGAAGCATGGTCGCCGTGGTCGGAGGTAAAAATGACAAGGGTGTTGTCGGCTTGGCCGATGCGCTGGAGGGCATCGAGGACGAGCCCCATCTGCCAGTCCACGTTTTCAATCAATTGCTGATAGACTGCCAAAAAACGGCGCCAGCGTTTTTCGTCCCAATCGGGTGCGGACCCGTGCGTCGCAGGCATCCAATCGAGTGGCGGTGCACTGTGATTGGGCGGCAGAGGCGGAATGTCACGCCCCCGGGTGAAGGTATCGCTCCAGTTGAACCGATCTGTGAGATCGGCCACCGACGCATCTTCAAAAGGGATCGGCGGTTGTTGCACGGGGATACGGCAGATGTCGTGCGGATTGATCAGCGAGACCACTGCCGCGAAAGGGCGGGAACGCTTTTGCTCGACAAATCGGATGGCGTCACGTGTGAAGAGCGGATCCCAGATGCCGCCGCAGGCAAGATAACCCGGACCAGCGTAAGTGAATTCGCCGTGGTCGTCGAACCCGGTTGTCAGCCCGGCGGCGTGGGTCTTGCCGAAGTAACCGGTGTCGTAGCCGGCGGCGCGCAGGCGGTCGCCAAGCCGAGGCAACTCGATCGGTGTGATCTCGCCCGGAGCTTTGTCGGGCATATTGCCGAGCACGCGGGTATGGCAGGGGTAGTTGCCGCTGAACAAGGCGGCTCGGGCCGGGGTGCAAACCGGGAACGGCGCGTAGGTCTTCGCGAAGCTGGTGCCTTCGCGGGCAAGACGCGCGAGAGTCGGGGTGGAGACCCCCTCAGGGTTCTCCTGGAAGCCGTCCGCCGAGCACGCGCCCCATTGGTCGGCGATCAATAAAAGGATGTTGGGCCGCACACTCATCCCGATGCACGTGAGGTTTTGGACGGGTCTCCCGGGCTTTCGTTGCCCGCGCTACGGATGGATTCTGCGGTGATAAGGAGGGATTCGCCGGGAACCAGGGTAATGGGCTCGCGCAGCCACCAGCCTTGCTCACCTTCCTCGTCGGACTGCAGGACAAGCGGATTCCCGAGATGACAGGCGCGAAGGGAACCCGCCCCCGCGACGGCAATACCCCGGATCACGCAGGAGCCTTCGATGACGTGGAGGAGGGTCTCCTCTCCGCTCGCCGTCCGATGGCGCCGTGCTGTGCCATACCCCCCCGCGAGAAAGAACACGCCCTCGTAGGGAACGTTTGAGAAGGGCTGGAAGCGGGCCACGCCCATCCGCCAGCTCAGACCGAGGAACGAGTTGGGCAGGGCAAGAGCGGACATGGCCCGATAGTAGTGACCGCCCCATTCAAAGTGGTCCCAGAGCCAGCCTTCGGCGCGTTGGATTCGATCCACCGCTTCGATAATGCGGATGGCTGCGGCGGGCCTTCCCTCCAGCGCCATAAGCGAGGCGAAGCCGAGCTGGACGCCGGTCCAGAAGGTATTCGACTGGTCATACCAGACCGAATCTGGCACGGGGTGCAGCCAGTCATCGCCCGGCCAGCGGCAATTGAAGAGACCCTCATCGGGCAGGAAGTTGCGCTGCATGATGGCATCGAAAGCGCTCTCCTTCCTGACCGGATCGCAGATGGGGCCGAGGTCGCAAAGGTCGTTGGCCCACTGGCCAATGAGCTGGTCGGTGAGGCAGCCCTCGTCGCGGTCGCCCTTGCTGCCACCGGTGTCGTTGTAAAGGCTGAAGTAACTGCCGTTCCAAAGCCTGGCCTCGAACGCCTTGCAGGCGCGGTCGCGCAGTTCGTCCCAACCGGTTGCATCCAGCCCGAGCACCCGGGCGGCGCACCGGGCGTGGTCGAGGGCGGAAATCCACTGCGATGCGACGTAGGAGGAGGGCCCGAACATCGGGAAGTTGTCGTAACTTGAGTTCGAGCCGCTCATCTCGGGCAAACCGTCACCGTCGGCGTCCCGCCGGGTGGTCACGTATTCCAGCGCCTTCTCGATTGAAGGCCAGAAGGTGCGAAGCGCCTCAATGTCACTGGTGTAGAATGCGTGGCGGATTGTCTGCACGACATATTGCGGCACAAGGTCGAGACGGCTATGGACCGCCTCCCCGCTTGCATCATTGCGGGCGAAGTTGCGCCCGATCCCATGTGAGACCTCGCCATCCGGAGACTGAAGACGGTGATGGACTTCCCACATGGCGCGGTCCAGTTCGGGAAAGAGGAGCAGGGTGCCGATGCTGCCATACATGCCGACATCGACGGTGGCCAGGGGTCCCCATGGCTGCTCCCGGGTGACACCTTCCTGGATTCCGAAATCCCCGGCCGCCGTGTGCCAGCAACTGGTGACAAACGTATTGAACTGGCTATTGACCGTGGCGAGCACGGATTTCGGGAGAGAGGACGCAAAGAAGTGCCGGACGAATTCCCGGGATCGCGAGCCGAGGGATCCTGCATTCGTGGCGAGATAATCGATGACCGCTCCGGAATCGGAAAAATGCCTCGTGTAGGCATGGCCCTCGATGCGGGTCTCGGCGGTCAGGCCGAGTTTTTTCGCCTGGCGGGTCTGGTCGGCGTATGCGTTGGGGAAGTGCCATGCCATGGCGAGGCGGACGGACTCCTCCTGGCCGGGGGTGAGCCGAACCCGGCTGCCCAGTGAGCCAAAGCAGGGATGGGTGGCAACCCTGCGTCCGTCGTGGTTGCGGACGGCGTTCTGCCCTTCGACTTCGCACTTGCCGGAAAGTTGCTTCGCAAAGATCAGCGGTTCGTGAAACACATGCTGGTGCGACCAACCCACGTGGTAGCTGAGTTCGCCTCCAGAGAGATGGGCCAAGGTCATGGTGCCAGCGGTGGCCTCCTCCTCGGGGACTTCATCCGCCGTGAACGTGAAGCCTTTCCATCCTTGACCGGAAGCCAAGCCGCCCCCGTAGAGCCGGTCGGGCACATTGTAGGCGACCGTGTGCCGGAGAGTGGCGACAAGCAGCACCTCGACCGGGAGGTCGGATTGGGAGCGGATTTCAAAATCGAAATAGATGCCTGGCAGGGAGGAATCTTTCACTTGCCCCGGGATGAACGGGCTGAACGTGGTCAGCCGCACTTCGAACGGCATTTCCCCGTCGCAAAACGTGAGTTCTGCCAGCGGCCAGCGCGAGGTCATCGTGATCGATTCGATCGGGCGGAGCCAGCGGAAGGTATAAGGCTGAAGGGTCGCTCCGGCGGTGTGGGGCGCGTCGGTGCGGACCTGGAGCAGCCGGAATTTGGGACGGCCATCGGCGACCTGCCAGCGCACGAAGAAGAACAGGCGTTCCTCCTCGCGGTCCTGCGGAGGCTCGGCGGCGAACAACGGAGCGTTGTTGAAGATCGTCCAATTGCGGAAAATCCCGTCGGCGCGGATTTCGAGAGCGCCAGTGCCGATGCCGCCGAGGGCGGGGCCGCTGCGGGGGATGCTGCTGCGATGGAGGTGGCTCGTCTCGGTCTCAGGCATGGTGGTTCTTCCAGTTGAGGTAGTCGGCAAGATTTTGGCGCCAGCGGGGGATGTGGGGCAGGGCGAGGACCGGGTCGTTGACCGATTCCATCCATTGCCAGAGCGCGGCATCGAGGCGCTGGCGTTCCGGCGTGCAGGCCGGGTCGTCGGCGAGATTGCGGAGTTCGTCGGGATCATTCGTGAGATCGTAAAACTCGACAAGCGGCAGGTTGTGATGGACGCAGGTTTCGGTGCTGCCGCCGGAGAGGTAGAGGTCCTTGACCGGTTTGAGCCGAACCGGACGAAGCACTTCGTGGAGCTGGGTGAAGTTGCGGATCAACTTCCAGCGTTCGTCACGGATCGAGCGGCGTTCGCCCTCTTCGATCATGCCCGGCAGCAGGGTGCGCTTGGCCGGGTTGGGAACACCTCGCAGGGCTTGAGCAAACGAAATTCCCTGCACGCCGGGTTGCTGCGGGAGCCCGAGAAGCTCGATCAGGGACGGGAGCAGATCGACATTGCTTACCATGTCTGCGACCTTGCGTCCGCCCTTCACTCCGCCCTTGGGCCAGCGCAGGACGAGGGCGGTCTCGAGGCCCGGCTCGTAGCAGGTGCCCTTGGCGCCGGGCAGGTCCAGGCCGTGGTCCACGGTGAAGATGACCAGGGTATCCTCCGCGAGGCCGCCGGCTTCCAGAGCATCCAGCACGACGCCGAAGGCGGCGTCGGCTTTGCGCAGCATGCCCTGGAGCGCCGCCATATCGTTCTCCAGCTCCGGGGTAGGCTCGATCCAGCTCGGAAGCTCGACGCCGAGGGACGCGTCGGGTTCGGCACCGCCCCAATGGTAGGGCCGGTGGGTCTCGAAGAATCCCAGCTGAAGGAAGAACGGCTTGCGATCTCCGCCTTCCGGCAGGGCGGACTGCTGGCGCAGCCAGCGGGCGGCACCCTCAGCGATCACATCGCAGGGAGGCACCTGCCATGTCGGGGCGAGGTGTTCGTGGTTGTAGAACTCGTGGTGGCCCAACCGCTCGGGCGATTGGTGCGGGTGTTCGTGCTGGAATCCGTGGAGAACGCAATGGTATCCGTGATCAGCGAGAATTTGCGTGAGGGTGCGCTCGCCCTGATGGAAGTGCCAGTCGAATGGCGGATGGCAGAGATAGTAGAGACCGTTGCTTTGCGGCCAGCGCCCGGTGAGCAGCGCACCGCGGCTCGGCGAGCATTTGGCCGAGGCGCAGAAGGCGTTTCTTAAGATCACGCCCTCGCCGGCCAGCCGGTCCACGTGGGGCGTGACGACCGTCGGATGCCCGTAGCAGCCAAACTGACGCCCGGCGTCGTGCAATGTGCAAAGCAGGATGTTTGGCAAGGTCGGTTTCATTTCAGGATGTGGTCGGCGACGACTGGACGCCCTTCAATCCAAGCGATCATATTGGCGACGAGGCAGTTCCAGTTCAGGAAGCCCTTGTTGAGCATCGCCTGGCCCGTGTCGGGTTCGTAATATTCGTGCATCCCCCCGTTCCGCTTCACGTCTCCGGCTAGAAGCAGAATGGTATCTTCGGCGAGTCGACGGGCATCATCGTGGTAACCGTAGTTGAGCAGTCCCTGCCAGATGATGTAGTTGACGATGGGCCAGACCGGGCCGCGCCAGTTCGAGGGATTTCCAGTGGCTTGGATCGCATATTGCTTCTCGCGTTTGGACAGCGTGCGGATGCCGAATCGGGCGCGGAAGGTTTCGGGATCGCGAAGGTGAACGATCATGCGGTCCGCCTGTTCCTGTGAAGGGATGCCGGCCCAAAGCGGAAGGAAACAGGTCCAGACCCCGATGCGCTGGAGGAGGCTGTTCCAGCTCCGCGGTGCCCCGACGTGCAGGCTCCATGGACGGTCTGGCGGTTCGTAGGGAGCCATGCCGATGTCCACATTGAAATAGAGCCCCAGCCAGTCGTCCCACATCTCGCGCTCGATGGCCTCCCGCAGACTCGCGGCCTGGTGCCGGTAGGTTGGCGCGGTGTCCGCGAGCCCCAGCCGTTCGCAGGTGCGGGCGAGGGCCAGCAGCTCACGGTAGAGGGGGACGTTCAGGTAGAGCGGGGCGCAGGTGCCGGGCGGGCGACCGAAGAAGCAGGGGTCGTCGTCACCGATGCTCCCGGCATCGCTTTTGGCGTAAACCAAACCGGTGGGCGCGTGGCGGTGATGGTTGAGGTAGGCGTTGATGAAGCACTGCAGCTTGTAGCAATCCTCGCGCAGCCACTCGTAGTCTCCGGTCTGTTCGGAAATGAAGACCGCCTTCTGCACGAGAAACGGTTTGTGCATGTTCTCGCTGTGGATTGGCTCCGGGCGGTGCAAGGGCTCGTCGCGCCGCATCACAACCGGGATATGGCCGCTCATCCCGATATGCGGCAGCCAGTTGAGGACGGTGCCCTTCTCGTGCAGGGCGTATTCATCGGCAAGCGAGGGATCCTCGGCGTCCCTGATGATCTGGCGGAGGGCGATGCAGACGAAGTAGGAATCCCAGTCCCAGAGCTGATCCGAATACTGGGCGCTGCCCGGAGTGCAGAAGGGATGCGCCATGTTGCCGCCAGCAGGGCGGAACTGGGCCCGGTAGTCTCTGGCGAGAAATTCCCTGAGCACGGGAATAGCGGCGGCAACTTCTGTGGGAAGCTGATTCATCAACGGGTCATTGCTGCAGGGGCCAATTCGGCCCCCATCCCGGCTCCATCGGGCGGACGGGCCGTTTCCCGGTGAGCAGGAAGTCATCGGTGGCGGTCATCCATTCCTCGAGCTGGGAATTCAGGCTCCGCTTCACCTCCTGGTATTCGGGACGACCAGCGAGATCGACCCACTCGAGGGCATCGCGGGTCACGTCGAAGAGTGCCTCGGCGCGACGGGGAAAATCGGGGGGCGGCCAGGCATTCCAGAACGTCTCGCCGTCCGGCTCGTAGCCCGGAGGGAAACAGGGCGGTATCGGCCCGTAGTGGGGATTCCCATCCGGGTGCCACCATCGGATGTAATGGTATTGGGAAGTGCGGATCGAGCGGATCGGATCGAAGAGATCGATGAAGCCAGTGTCATCCTTGGACTGCGGACGCTGCCGATATTCGCCGTGGAAGTTCCTTTCGGTGAAGATCGCCTCGTGTTCCCGGTGTATCTCACCGCGGAGCAGCGGGGCGAAGGATTTCCCGTCGACGACATCGGGTGCGGGCACCCCAGCCAGTTCGCACAGCGTGGGTCGCAGGTCGATGTTAGAGACCAGCGCATCGCACACCGTGCCTGCACCGCTCCCGTCGGGGGCGCGCACCATGAGCGCTGTTTGCGTGCCGAGGTCGTAGAGGGTGCCTTTGCCGCCGAGGCCGTTGATGCCATGATCGGTGGTGAAGATGACCCATGCGGTTTCGCGAAGGCCGAACCGATCCAACGCCTCCATCAACTCTCCGAATCGCCGGTCCATCTCGATGATCGACGATTGAAACGCTCCGACTGTCTCCCGCACGAGCGGGGAATCGGGGAAGTTGAGCGGCACCACCACTTCATCGGGGGGCACCGGCCCGGGGATGCGATCCCCCACTTCCTTCCATGTGCTGGGATGCGGCTCCGAGGTGCTAACGTTGAGATAGAACGGACGGTTCGACTCTCGCCGGGCGAGATGCGCAATGGCTTTGCTGACTGCCGAAGCGGCACTGAAGTCGTCCCAGGTTTCCGGCAAATCCACCGCATACCGGTCCGTCCGGGGATGCCGCTCGTGGTTGATTCCGCTGTGGATCGTCGCGTAGCCGGCGGTATTCAGATCATCAATGATCGTGCGATGGCCGAGGTCGAGCGGCCACCCCATGTGCGACAGCCCGATCGCGCCCGTGCAGTGGGCATACCGCCCGGTCATGGCGCAGGCCCGCGACGGGCTGCACGCCGGAGACGCGCAGAATGCCTGGGTGAAGCGCCGGGCTTCCCCGGCGAACCGGTCCAAATGCGGCGTGGAAAACGGCAGTCGATAGCAACCCAGATGGCGTCCAAGATCGTGGCAGACAAAGTAAACGATGTTAGGCAGGACGCTGCGGTCTGAGGTCATGAAGTCAGGGCATGAAACGGGTTGAAGGTGGGTGGGAGGTGGATTCGGAAATGCAAAGGGGGCCCCCACCCCGGGGGCCCCTCCCCTCGCATAAGTCGCAAGATGCGGTCCGAGCGAACTTCCTCTCAGGCCCGGCGAACCCGGCGCCGCAAAACAGCGAGGC
>CAZZCL010000006.1:37313-59732 GCA_964652295.1 uncultured Chthoniobacterales bacterium | reverse complement strand
CCTTCGAGGCGACCTTGATTGAAGCGATCGAACGTTGTGGCTGGGAAGTTTATGCATACGTGATCATGAGTAACCCCTTCCACTTGGCGATCCGGTCGCCGGAACCGAATTTGGTTGCGGGGATGAAATGGTTGCAAGGAGTGTTTGCCACCCGCTTCAACCGATACCGGGGAGAGAGAGGGTACGTGTTTCAGGGGCGCTACCAGTCTCTCCTGATCGCGGAGGACCAGCCTCTGAGTGGCTTGATCGACGACATCACCTTAAATCCGGTTCGGGCGGGCCTGTGCGGGGTGGGGGAGTTGCGTGACGACGAACTGTCAAGCTATCCGAAATTATGGGATCGCCGCCGACCCTCCTGGCTGCAGCGTGCAACGGTCCTCGGGCTGCGCCAGCTTCCTGACAGCCGACAGGGAATGCACCGCTGGGAAGAGCACCTTTCGGTTGTTGCCGAGACCGAGCCGGAAGCTGCGGCGGGTCTTGTCGCGGAAGTTCAGCTGCGGCTGGTTCATCGGCAGCGCGAAGGTCAAGAAGGCGATTGCCCAGGACCTGAGTGAAAGCTTCCCCGCGGTGCCGTGGGAAATGGGGGCGAACCGGAAGCTGCGGGAACAGCCGTGGGAGAACCGAGTTGTTGAAGAACTGCAACGGATTGGGAAGCGTGATGCCGACTTGGAAGCTTCTGGCAAGGGAGCGGACTGGAAAGCAGAAATCGCCTTGCTCCTGCGGCGGGAGACAACGGCGAGCAATCCCTGGATTGCCGGACGTCTGCGGATGGGGCACCCTTCCCGGGTGTCGAACCTGATTCGAAAGGCAAGGGGTCGATGAAGCAGGAATATTGAAAATCTACGTTTGACCCCTTTTGACCGCCACCCGTTCGTGGGGCTGGCCTGAGTGCTTGACAAAGCAGGATCAAATGATACTTATTTCTATCATGAAAACTGCAAACGTAGCTGACTTGAGAAATAACTTTACGGTAATCGCCGCGTGGATCAACGATGGTGAGACCGTTGCCATTCAGAAACGTGGCAAGCCATTTGCCAGACTGGTCCCTGCAACAGAGGGCGTAGATCTGCCCATGCCGAAGATCGATTTTGCCGGAAGATTGCGCAAAATCTGGGGAAATCGGGTGTTTTTAGATGAGGAGGTGGCGGCGATGAGGGCGGCTGAACTTGAAGGGGAGGAAGGCTAATGGTATTCCCGGATACCTCATTCTTGTGTGGGCTTTATGTGCCGCAGAGCAGTTCAGCCAGAGCCATTACTTTCATCAGCCGCCAGCCAACGGCAGTGGAAGTCTCCTCCCTGTTGCTCTACGAATTCAGGCAATCGGTGCAGTTTCAAGTTTTCCGCCACGCAAAGGATCGGAGGCAGGGCTATCCTCTCTCTGTGGCACAGCTGGCATTGGCCGCTCTGCAATCTGACGTGAAAGCAGGGGCCTTGCACTTGGCATCAGTGGATTGGGCGGATGTGCATCAGCGGGCCGAGCACCTGAGTCTCCAATACACCCGCAATGGCGGGCATCGCACGGTAGATATACTCCATGTGGCCACGGCTCTCCATATGGGAGCGTCGGAGTTTCTCACTTTTGACGTGAATCAGAAAAAACTCGCCGTGGCGGAAGGTTTGGTGGTGCCAGTATAATGAACATTTTCCATTGGCTACGATTGCTCGGGCCGCTCCTGCTCGGGCTTTTCGTGGCGATAACTGATGAACTGCCTGAAGGGGTCGAACGTAGAATTTGAATATTGACCAAGCCCTTGCCCTTTTCGAACGTTGGGTATGGCACGGAAGTGCCGCATCGAGTATCCGGGAGCAACCTTCCATCCGCCGTCGCCCACTATGGCGTGACAGGTGTGATTTCCCGGGGGAACTACCGTAAGGAGTTCTTTCTGGAGCACGGAAGCGGGGCCTCCTTCGAGGCGACCTTGATTGAAGCGATCGAACGTTGTGGCTGGGAAGTTTATGCGTACGTGATCATGAGTAACCCCTTCCACTTGGCGATTTGGACGCCGGAGCCGAATTTGGTTGCGGGGATGAAATGGTTGCAAGGAGTGTTTGCCAGCCGCTTCAACCGATACCGGGGAAAGAGGGGGCACGTGTTTCAGGGGCACTACAAGTCTCTCCTGTTCGTGAAGAATAGAAAAAGATTTCTCTCACAAAGGCACGGAGCTCACAAAGTTTTCTCAGTGTGAATCAACCTTCATCAGTGCCAAAGTTATTTAGCCAGAAGACCTTTGTGCCTTCGTGCCTTGAGCGAAGCGGGCGAGAGAAAAATCCTGAATCAAGCCAATCCGTCGGAGTAGAATGAATCCTGATTTCGCCATCGATACCGAGATACACGAACCAGTCGGCGTAGGCAACGGCGACAAGCGCCGCGCCTAGCCTCGACGTTCGCGGGGGACCAGGGTCATTGAGGAAAGTTCCTTCAGGCGTTTGAGCAAACCACGCATCTGACGCATCCGCATGGCACGTTCCTTGGCCACCCGGTCCAGTGAGGGGGCGTAGACGTATATCTCGCCGTCTTCGGTATGAAGCTTGACCTCCACACCGTCACGGACCTTCTGCCATGGACGAGAAAGCAGGTCGGCTTCGAAACGGGACAGCCGTCCCCGGGGAGTGCCGACAAGATAGCGCACCGGAGGGTCGCTTGAGCGCATTTCTTCCAAGACTTCCTCCGTGGAGATGCCTCGATCCATCACCCAAATGCGCTCAGCTTTCCCATATTGCGTTTCGATCTTCCGAAGGAACTCGCGCAGGGTCGTTTTGTCAGAGGTGTTGCCCGGAAGTACTTCGTGTGCCAAAGGAAAACCTTTCGGCGTTTCCACCAGAGCAATCACTACTTGCACACAATCCGGGCGTTTGTCACGCGAGTAGCCCAAGCGTTTCTTCGTTTGTGTCGCGTCGATACCTGCCTGGAATCGGCGAGTGGACTGGAGGATAGACCTCGTGGCAGGAGCGTGTATCGAGATGACCTGCACGGGCTTTCCGAGAGCGCGTCTGTGCGGAAGAAGCTGGGATTTGAAAAAATGTGCCGTGGATGGGCGAAAGGATCCAAAGCATTCAAAAAGGCAGTGCTCCAGGACGAGGCCGACTTGGTGAATCGACGGATCGTGGAGGCGGAAGGGCCGAACCCCGCTGGGAGCGGGGGTTGAAACAGGGGCTCGAATGCCTTGGGCGGACCGAGTCCGATTTGAAGACAGTTCGGAAGGGAGCCCTTTGGAAAGTAGCCGTTGCCAGACATCTGCGGGAACGCTATCTGATCCCGAATCCTTGGTTGTCAGAGCGTCTGAACATGGGAACGGCGAACTCATTGAGCCGTCTGGTCAGCCGCCATAAATCGTCTGATGCGGACACCGACAAATCATGGAAACTATTAGAAAATCAAAAATACGTGGACTGACCCCATCGGACCCCGAAAAACGCACTTCCAATTTCCCGGTTCGCGGGGTCCTGCCATGGCACAATTTTCTCTGCGGTCCCTCGACATGGGATGAGGAGGATTATGCTGCCTATTTGGACGAGATCCAGGCCCTTGGGATCAATGCGATCGCCTTTCACTGTTACACCGGGGGCGTGGAACGCTATGCGCCATACGTCGAGCCCTTCATCCGGATTGAGTTTCGTAATGTCGTTCCGCTGGCGGGTCTCGACACCTCCCTGACCGCCCGGTGGGGCGCACGGCCGATGCGTTTGTCGGAATTCGCCTACGATTGCGTGCGGCACTTCTCGGCGCCGGAGGGGCACGATGCGTTTGGAGCGCGATGCGCCCTGTTGCCGAAGGACAATGAGGAGCGCTACGCGATGGCCAAGGTGCTGCTGAACCGGGTGATCGGGATGGCCCATGCGCGGGGCATTGCGGTGGGGCTGGGATTCGAGTTTGGCATCCACCCGCCGGAGTTGGCGTCGGTCGTTCCGCCCGGCGCGCTGATCGGGGGGGCGATGCTGCCCGACCCGACGCATCCCGCCAATATCGAGATTCTCCACCTCACCATCGACGACATTCTGGCTTCCTATCCCGAGTTGGATCAGATCTGGATGTGGCTTCACGAACACACCATGCACGTGGGCCGGGTCGAACCCGGCTCCCGCTTCGTGGCGGCGATGGAACAGGATGCCATTTTCGCCGGCCTCGACGCCGACGCCCGCTTCAACGGAGTCTGGGCCTTGGCTTATGCTAACGAGGCCATTCATTTCTTGGATGACCGGGGTTTCGACCGCCGGATCGTGCTCGCCGGTTGGGGCGATGGGGTCCAGTTGCCGGCGATCCTCCGGGGGTTGGACGCGGCACTTCCTCGGCGCGTAACCTTTGCCTGTCTCAATCCTGGTCAGGGAATCAAGCCCCATCCGCCGATCCTCGCCGAAGTCTCGAAAAATCGCGAGGCCTGGGCGATCCCGTGGCTCGAAGGCGACTACAAATTGTGGCATCCGCAACCAGCGGTCGAGCCGCTCCGCCGTAGCGTGCTTCAGGCGCACGAGGACGGCTTACAGGGTGTCTTTGCCATCCATTGGCGGACGGCGGACGCCCGAACCGCCCTCCACGCATTCACCCGATTCATTGATGACCCGGAGAATACGCCCGAGGTGTTGGCCTTTTACCGCGAGGAGTTTGGGCTCACCTACGGCGCGGAAGCGGCGGAAGGCCTCGCCCCTTTGATCGCATCCATCGACCTGGAGGGTGTCTTCGGTTTCCGGTCGGCGGTGGCAATTCCCGGCGATCAGGGCAGGAAAGTCGCGGGATTGAGATCCCCTGAATTCTTCGCCTACGAAGCCGGATGGGGTCGTCTCCCGCAGACCCTGCGGGAGCGTGTTCAGGAGGTCGTGGACACGGTGGCAGACTGCCTGGCGAAAACGTCCGACGCGGAGTGCCGCCATAACCTCGAAGCACTTGGAGCGGGTTACGAACTCACTCTGCTGCTCGATGACGCTGGACGCTCCATGCAGCCCGCCGAAGATTTGCGAAATGCCGTCCTCCGCCGGGAAATTCCGCCCGACGACACCCCGGATGCCAGGCGGCGTGCGCTGGCATCCCTTGAAGACGCACCCCTCGAAGCTCTCTTTGCCGTCGCCTGCCGGAAGATCAGATCCAAAGGCGACCTCGGCGTGGTCGCATCCATGAATCAGCGCCTCTATCGCCACTATCTCGATCTGCGGGCCTTCTGCGCGCAGTGAAGCGTTCGTTGACGGGCTTCGTGATTATCCTCGGAGTGGCGAGGGGTCGGCCTGCCCTCTGCTGGGAAACGTCCCGTTCCTCAGGGAATCGGCTCGACCGCCATTCTAAGGAACCGTGAATGGCTGGATTCCGTCGAAGTCGTGTCTTGCCAGATGACGGTTTGGGTTCCATCGCCGGTTGAGGTGCGACCGACTTCGGGCAAAGTGTCTGGCCACGTAACCAAATCACTCGATCCGAGAATATGGCATTGCAAATCCGGCGGTTGCGGGTCGGCGATGGTTGCCTTGAGTGTCAGGTAGCGGGGGGAGTCCGGGGTCTCGTCGTCTGGTATTATGGTTGTCGCAAGCCGCCCTTGGTATCCGCGGATCCATGGGTTGAGACCAAACAGGTATTTGATGGTGTTCGGGATCGAATCCTGCGCTGGCGTCGCATCGGGTGCGCCCGGCCCGGTCCCGTCAGTGGGCAATTCATACATTCCGGCCCAACTGGCGAAAGACGTGGGAACCCAGGTGGCGACGTAGGTCGTCACCGAGTCAGATGGCAAATCCAGCACAGCGGCGTTGCCGCTTACGGGGACGGTATCGAGACTCGCGATGTCCTCGCTCGCGGAAGTCCGCCAGGGGCGCAGGGAGGTGATGACGCCGCCGGGCGCGTGGATGTCGAGGTCGATCTGGCATGGCTGGTCGCCGTCGTTGATCGCGACAAAAACCATTCGGTCGCCCGGTGCGCTTTTAAAGGCGACCACACCGACGCGAAGCGCGACGAGAACCTCTTCGCTGAGGGGGACTTCGGGTTTATGCTCCGGGAATGGATTCGAGACACCGACCCGCCAGTCGCCCGGCCGGACGAACCGCGAGAACTGGCCGAAGGCCGCCCCCTGCTTCATGAGCCCGAAGTTCGTGTTGTCTTCGGTCATATCGACCAGAGCCTGGATGTCCTTGTCCTCCGGCGAGGCCATCCACCAGAAGTTGTAGGCGTTGATCTCGTTGGTCACGAACATGTTATGGATGAAGCGGGTGACCAGCAAGCCATATCCGATGCTGTTCGAGGTCGTGCCATAAGTTTTTCTGGCGTAGAATTCGGTCTGCCAGACCCGCTTGCCCATGCTTCGGGCAGTCGTGAACGGGCGCACGGGAAACCCCCCGTCGCCGTAAACATGCGCGGCGGCAATGTCAATGTAAGGTGCGATGTCCGGGTCGGCTAATATCGCGTTGATTCCGGCATCGGTCCACGATGTGGCCTCATTGACGATGAGTTTGAGTCCCCCCTCCGGTTCTCCCAACGCTGGGATCAGCCCATCGGCAATCAATGTTGGCAGGAAATGATCCTTGAAGAAGGTCTTGATCTGCGCGTTTGTCCATTGGCAGGACTCCCAGGACTTCTTGCCCGGTTCGTTCTGAAAGGAGAGGGCGTCGATCGTTACGCCGAACTGCGATTGCATGCCCTGAACCCAGAGGGAAAGAAACCTCGCGTATTCATCGTAATACTCGGGGAGGAGACTGCCACCATCGACCTTGCTGCCGTTGTCCTTCATATAGGCAGGCGGCGACCAGATCGAGGCCATGATGAAGGGGTCATGACGGTCCTGAACTTCACGGACGAATTGACCGAAAGCCTGCCGTCGCGAGTGGGTCCAATCGAAAAACGGCTCCTCATCTGGTTCGGCACCCATCTGAGGATCGATGCGCACCCGATAGATCGTCAGACCGAGTCCTTCGCCTGGATCGAAAAACTGGTCGATGAATGCGGCCCGGTTCGCCGCAGGCATCTCCCAAAACTCGTCCTCATACCAAGCCGAAGAGGCACCGAACCCGTCGACCTCCCCGAGTGCATTGGTCATATCCACCGTCACCGGGTAGATCACAGGAGATTGGGCGAGCACCGGCGGTGCTATTGAAAACAGGGCGGCAGACAGTGCGACGGGAGCGAACCGGGGGGGCAAAAAATGCATATCTATTATTTTATGGAAGACTTGAGCAATGACCGACAGCGGACGCAGGCGGGGCAGCGTTGATTTTGGGTTCAAGAGCGTTTGGGGATTATCCGGAGTGCCGGGGTAAAATGGTGACAGGGATAAAGCCCGTTTGGCGGGATCGAAGCTTATGGTGGCGGCAATTCGCAAGGATTTCGATATGCAACCTGTTAACTTCAAGGTGCATGGTTCGGAACGGCGATTTTTTTGCCACAACCGACTTCGCGTTTCCGGGAACCCGGTATTATATGGCGTTGCTGGGATAAGGGATCGCCGCCCTGTTGGGGCTGGGTCGTGCCTGGTGGGGCGCGGCATCCACGGCAACTTCATTTGGATGTGATCCTGGTTGCGATAGAAAATATTGTCATCACGCGTTGGAACACTATACGACTGCTGGGAGAATAATCGAAATCGGGATCGCTATCGATCCGAGCGAAGCGACCATCCTCAATCGAAACAACATGGCCTTCGGACACTTGTCTGCCGACAGGCAGACGAACAGCTCGACGTTTAACATCTTGCAATCAGATACGCAACTTGGATTTTCGAGCGATGCGAACAACTGAATGGTGTCCATCGGCATGCCCGGGATCAATGGCTACGGGCGAGCCAATCGATTGCACTGAATATCGCAGAAGGGAACGGAGAGACCGCCGAAGCGGACCGGAGAAGGTATTTCGAAATGGCGCGTGGTTCGGCATAGGAGTGTGCGGCGATTCAGGATGTCTTGACTCTGGGGAAGGGGCTGGAAGAAGATGAAAACAATGCACGAAAGGTTGAATTGGATCGAATGGCAGTCCCGCCCGGCGGGATTGAGCCGATTGGGCAAACGTGACTACTCGGTGCAGGAACAACCCTCAGGCTACGGGATCGATCCCGATTTCGATCCCGATGCAACAAATTCCCAACCAGACGCTGCACTCAACGCGGACAAGCCGCGTGAGTGAGCTCGACGTCCCTGTGGCCGAATCCGACATTCCAGAAGTAGTTCGAATGCACTCGCCTCTGAGTCCGGTGGTATCCCTGTCCGTGCTCCGTTTCGCGCTCCGGTGTCTCTCATTGGCAGCGGTGTCACTCCTCTGCATCGCGAAAGCACAATCCGAGCAGGCGACGCCCCCTAACATCCTGATGATTTCGATTGACGATCTCAACGACTGGATTGGCTGTCTCGACGGGCATCCCCAGACGCAGACGCCCAATATGGATCGCTTGGCGGAAAGGGGCGTCAATTTCACCCATGCGCACTGCCAGGTGCCGCTGTGCAATCCCTCCCGTGCCAGCGTCCTGACCGGCACCCTGCCGACTACAACGGGAGTCTATGAAAACCTCCCGACCGACCGGAAGGAGACACTCCCGACGTACTGGGACCGCACGAAAATCGCGACGATGGGCGAGCACTTCGGGCGGCACGGGTATCGCACGCTAGGTGTCGGCAAAATCTTTCACCAGTGCAAATGGCGTGACACCTTCCACGAGTATGGCCCGCAGGCCCATTTCGACCCTCCGAAGCAGAAGATCATGACGCAGAACCCCGAAAAGTGGCTGGAGTGGGGACGTCACCCCCTCCGCGATGAGGACACGCAGGACTATGCGGTTGCGGAGTGGGCGATACATCAACTGCAGAAGACCCACGACCAGCCGTTTTTCCTCGCGGTCGGCTTTGTCCGCCCGCACATGCCGTTTTGCTGCCCGGCACCATGGTTTGACCGCATCGGCAAGGAAGCAGAAATCGAACTCCCTCCGATCAAACCCGGGGATCGTGACGACCTGTCCGGCCAGGATCTCAAGGTCTGGCCCGAGGCGCACACCGATTTCCATCTGCTCAAGGAGCGAGGCTTGCTCCAGAGTTACGTCCACGCTTACCTGGCATGCATCGCTTTCGTGGACCACCAGGTGGGCCGGGTTCTGGATGCACTGGAAGAAAGCCCTTACGCCGACTCCACGATCATCGTCCTGTGGTCGGACCACGGCTATCATCTTGGGGAAAAGGAGCGCCTCCATAAGTTCACCCTTTGGCAGCGTTCCAGCCGGACTCCCTTCATGATCGCAGGCCCCGGGATCGATGCCGGGCAAAGCTGCGGGCAGCCGGTCGGTCTGGTGGACCTGTTTCCGACCCTCTGCGAGTTGAGCGGCATGCCCGCCCTTCCGCAGTTTGAAGGCCGGAGCCTGGCGCCCCAGTTGAGAGACCCATCCCATCCCCATCCGCCCGTGCTTGTCACTGCCACGCAGGGCAATCATGCCGTGGTTTCGGATCGCTACCGCTACATCCGCTACAGCGACGGTAGCGAAGAGCTTTACGACTCTCGAAGCGACCCCCACGAATGGAACAATCTTGCGAGTGATCCCGGATTCCGTCTCGAAATGGATGCGCTCGCCACCCACCTGCCGCAGCACGAACTTCCCGCTTTGCCTAAGACCAAAAGAACCAAACAAGCATCCGAATGAAAAGCCGCACGCACTTCGTCCGCATCATCCTGTCGGGGTTCTGTCTGAGCTCGTTGGCCGAACTTGCACCGGCAGCCACCTATTCTGTTGATGGCCGATCCGGCTCCGACGAAAACCCCGGCAGTGCGGACGCGCCGCTTCAAACGATTCAGGCAGGTGCCGATCGAGCCATGCCGGGCGATACCGTGCTGGTGGCCCCAGGAGTTTACCGGGAGTGGGTTCAGCCCCGTATGAGCGGTGAGCCGGAACGACCGATTACCTATCAATCCGCCGAGCCACATCAGGCCTTCGTGCGGGGCTCGGAGTTGTTTCCCGGTCCTTGGCAGGTTGCCCCGGATCATCCGGACTGCTTTGAGACCAGCCTTGATGCGGACTGGTTTCGTAAACACGGCAATCCGTTCGAAGAGACGATCCGCAACGTGCGAAAGAAGGACAGTGGAAACTACCCCGCAATGATCTTTTTGAATGGGGAAATGCTCCGGCAAGCAAGGGGCGATGGTCCCCTGCAGCCCGGCGAATGGACGGTCCTGAAAGATTACAACATCCTGCGGGTTTTGCCGCCCGCAGGAACCTCGCTTGAAAATGCTGAAGTCGAGATCGCCGTCCGCGAACGCATTTTTGCGCCGCAGCAGCGGATGCTGGGCCACATCGCTGTGCGGGGATTTGTGTTTGAGCATGCGGCCAACAAGTTTGTCACGGCTTGGTGGGCCGAGGACGAGGATGCGTCCACGGCCTATCCCCAATGGGGAGCCGTTGGCACCGGAACCGGCCATCACTGGACAATTGAAAACAACATCATCCGATACGCCCGCACGCTCGGCTTGGATATCGGAGCCGAGAGCTACTGGGAGTTCGAGCCACCTTTTCGGCGGCTCTTCGGTGCTGATCGGAAAACGCCCGACGACGACGGCTTTCTCGCTCCGGGTCTCCGCCCGGGCTGGCACGTGATCCGGGGCAACCTTTTCAGCCGGAACGGCTCCCAGGCAATCGCAGGCACCTACCACATCGGCGTCCGGATCGAGGGGAATATTATCGAGGAGACACGCGGAGAGTTCTTTCACAGCGAAGACGCCGGGATCAAATGCCATTACTTCAAGGATGGCGTCATCGAGAACAACATCATCCGCAACAACAAGCCGCGCGGCATCTGGATCGATTGGGAATGGCCCAACTCGCGGATCAGCCGCAACGTTTTCTGGAATCAGAATCCGGGCGTCTACCTTGAGATGGGGGAAGGACCGTTCCTGGTCGATCACAATGTTTTTCTCTTCGATCCCGAGGCGGGAGCAGCGGAACAGCATGCCATCGTCGGACACGATTGCTCCGGGGTCTCCATCGTGCACAATCTGTTTGGGGCCGGGATCAACTTCGCGCGCTTCATCACGGAGCGGACTTACTTGCGTCGTTCTGATCAAAGCGAATACCTGGCCGCGATCCGCAAAAACCACATTGGCCATAACGTCTTTCTGGCCGGAGGAATCAAGTTTGCCGAACACGAGCGCTGCTCGGACAACGTCGTCGCCGCCAATCTCTTCGCATCCGAGCAGGATGCCAGGGAACACCTGGATGGAAACAGTGTGGATTCCTCGCTTCATGTCGAGTTTTTCCCGGCGACCCTGACCGCAACCGTCTCGATGGATGCCGACCCCGTCCGCTTGCGCGCCTCGCCTCTGCAAGACTGGGCTCCCGTCGATTGGAATGGACACCGACTCCCGGAAGGAGAAAAACTCCGTCCCGGCCCATTTCAGGACGAATCCCGGGAGTGGACATTCTGCGGAGCGAGGCCCCGAAAATGATCATTTTATGACCTCATTACTGCGATCCATACAACGGACCGCGCTCTACACCCGGCAGGTCACGCCTTCGGGCTGCACGAGTTCATGACGGTCGCAAAAGAACTCGAATGGACGCCCCTTTTGGTTACGCGCATCGCTTCAAGTCTCATGCCGTGGCAGAAGACCACCCTTGAGGACACGACCGAAGAGGCCGCCGCGTTTGTGGCCTACATGAATGCGCCCATCGATGCCGATTTTCCGGACAATCTGCTTCGCTGGGCGAAGCTTCGTGCGGAGAACGGCCATCCCGGGCCTTTCCGTGTTCCCTACTGACAGATCGGCAATGAATGATTTTTGGGCTTTCGTCCAGGCGATGAAGAAACAGGGAGAGCACGACCCTGAAATAATCGGCACCCGCTACGTCGATTTCGTCGCACAGCACGTCGCCTCCATGAAAGCGGTGGATCCCTCGATTAAGATTTTTGTCGAAGTCCAGATGGAGGACAACCAGCCGTCCGTGCCCGTCATCGACAAGCTCATGGAGACTCTCGACGACGACATCACGGAGAGGAATTCCTTGCGCTCGAATGGGGTAGCCGTCCCCATTACAAACAGCTCTTCCAGCTGCAAAACATCCCAGCCTCCCCGATCGTCGCAAATATTGATCTGGTCGCCAGCCGCGCCGGTCGGGACATCTTTCTCCATGTGATCAATCGCTCCTTTGCGGAAAAGCAGGAACTGAGGGTCGATCTTTCCGCGCTGATATCCTACATAACCAGCGCCCGGCTCCATCGACTGGAGGGTCGCGTCCATGACGAGCCTGCTGAGGGCGCTCATCGACTGGAACGACTTTCTGGAGGAGGCCGGACGGACACCGAACGCCGACGGCACCCAGACCATTCATTGGCATGACAGCACGGATGTAGGGTCTGGGCGTTTCTTCCGTCTTGAGGTCAGTCTCCTTCCATAACAATCCGGCCAAAGAACGAGATTTTTGCGCAGGATCCCGCAGCTGGTAGCGGTTAAGTGGCGCCAAAGCTTCTGCTCGGTGTCAGTGCGCTATTCTAAAGCTTGCTGATTTGGGTTCGGTACTGCCCAGTATAACTGAGACGGGGTCCGGGCAAGCCCCTGCCACCGTGACCGTTACACATCCGGCACTCAGAATCTCCTCGCCCGTTTCATTGAAAACGGCAAGAGCCCTGTCATCCAAATCAAATGTCACATCGCACGAATTTCCAGGAGAAAGAGTAATTCTGCGGACTCCCTTCAATGAGTAACGCGGCTGCGGTGGTGGTGCGTCGTGATGGGAAATATACAACTGGACAACCTCTTCCCCGGTTGTTCTGCCGATGTTGCGGACAACCGCAGTGCATCTCAGATTGCTGCCCGGAGTGTAAACCTCTTGGTCAAGCTTTACAAGTTCGTAGGCAAATTGTGTATAGGTGAGCCCAAATCCGAAGGGGATGGCGGGAGGGGTTTCCTGATACCGATATGTTCGCCCAGCCATCGAGTAGTCGTGGAATTCGGGCAAATCCTCGATCGCTTGTGGTGTCGTGAATGGCATTCTACCACTAGGTGCGGCTTTGCCAAACAGAATATCTGCGATGGCTTCTCCGCCTTGTTCCCCAGGATAGAAGGCGAAGAGAACAGCATCGGCATTTGCCATGACCCAGTCGAGTTCAACTGGAGATCCTCCAAACACGACAACAATCAGCTTTTGCCCGTGCTCGCGAAGGGATTTGAGAAGAGGAAGCTGGTTTCCAGGGAGGCCGATTTGAACACGATCGCCGTCATGGGGCGAGTCCTCGGGGTCTCCACCCGCCTCACCTTCATACAGTGGCGATAGTCCGACCGCAGCGATCACGTACTCATAAAGGCGACCACGATCCTGCTTCCACCCCAGCTTTTTAAGCACACCCCCGGTGATGGGACAAAAGCGGGTGTAGATCATTGATGTCCCTGCAGAGATTCGCCCGGTTATACCTTCCATCAGAGTGGTCATCCGGGGGCTTTGCCCGTAATAGCTGCCAAGGAGGCTGTCGATGTTCGCCGCATTGGGGCCCCCCACGAGGATGGAATGCGCATCTGTCGGCAAAGGCAGGACATGGTCCGCATTCTTAAGTAAGACTGTCGATTCGACAGCAGCTTGATATGCCAAATGAACGTGCTGCTTGCACCGCACAGTCGCTTCGGAAAGCGAAGTGAATGGCATTGCTGTGTCGTCATCGAACATCCCGAGACGGAACCGAAGATCTAGAACACGCCGCAGTGCCACATCGATTTCGCTTTCAGTCACCAGACCTCTTTCGAGTGCGGCCGGGAGGCCTCCCAGAAACTCCCGCCCCATGTCAAGATCACAACCATGATGCAGTGCCATTGCGGCAACGGCCGCGGAATCCTCCGCAACCGCATGCCCTGTCTGGCGGGCGTGGCCTTCACTCCAATCGGCAGAATCGCGGGCAAATCCCCAGTCGTCCACCGCCTTGCGTCCGGCATCTCCCGGCATCTCCCGGCCTTTGGCTCGAGCCCAGTAGAGTCCTCCGCCGTCAGATATGACAACCCCGGAAAAGCCCCACCTCTTCTTCAGGATTTCTGAAAGCAAGGTTTTGCTCAAACAACAAGGCTCCCCATTTACTGCGTTGTAGGCTCCCATGATTCCCGCCACACCCGCTTCCACCAAATGCCGGAAAGCAAAAAGATAGGTTTCGTGCAGATCTTTTGAACTTACCCGGGCATCGAAAGAATAGCGACCTTCCTCCGGTCCGCTATGAACGGCAAAATGTTTCGCAAAGGCTGCGGTTTTCAGATGACCCGCGTCGTCTCCCTGAAGGCCGCGCACAAAAGCCGCTCCGAGGGATGCAGTCAGCCAGGGGTCTTCACCATAAGTCTCCTGATTGCGACCCCAGCGCGGATCACGCAGAATGTTTACTGTCGGTGACATGAGGGTTAGGTTGAGGAACTGGGTGTGGTTCCCCATTCTGAGAGCGGTGTGATACTTCGCGCGCGTCTCATCACCGATGGCATTGCCAATCTTCAGCAGGAGCGGAGGATTGAATGTGGCGGCGAGGCCGATCGCCTGTGGAAATACGGTTGCGCGTCCCCCGCGCGCATGGCCATGCAGTGCCTCCCCCCACCACGAATAAAAAGAGATGCCTAGTCGGGGAATCTCGGGACTTTCGTGGGACAGCAAGCCGATTTTCTCCGTCACCGTAAGGCGACTGATCAAATCGCCCACCCGTACTCTCAGGGGAAGTTTTACGTCATGGGGAAGAGCTGTGCTGAACGAATTTTGATCCATAAGCAATATTTATAAATTCCCAGACTATCACTCTCAAGTTGCTTCGGCTCACGACTGTCTCTCCCAGAGGACCTTTCCGGGTGATCATGTTGCATCAGTGCCATGTGAGACCAGAATCGATCGAGCACCTGTGGTCAGATTGCCCAGGCTTCTTATTGCAGCTTGGGAAAGCGCATAAAATCAGTGGCGTGTCTTCAAAGGCAATACAAAATTGTCAGAGTTTGGCGACGGATTTGCTGGGACGGAAGGCGGCTTTCCAGTCGATGCGCAGTTTTTGGTAAAGCAGGGATTGCTCTGAGTCGGGTTGGGAAGGTTTGCAGATGCGCAGCACGCGCCCGTCCTTGAGTGGGAGCGCCGCGGTCTGCCCGAGAAGCAAATCCCACATCGAGGATGAGCACGGGCTTTGCGGCTCCCTGCTCGCTGGGAAGGATGAGCTGCTCGAGCATGCGGGCCAGGGTTTTGGTTTCGGCAATGTTGCCTTCGAAGACATCATGGGCCAAAACCAGCCCGCGGGCGTCGAAGACCATGCCGATGCCCGCTTGGCGGCAGTCGTTGCGGCCCGATGGCGTCAAAACGGTGTGAAGCACCCGGGCATCGGCCCTGCCCGGTGAGGACTCCCGCTACTGCCATGCGGCAACATGCAGTCCGACCCGGTTGACCAGGCACTGGTAGGCCGCTTCGATACGCTCGACGGCTTGTTTGAGGAGGGTTTCCAGCAGTGTGCTGACAGGTTTGAAGACCTCCGTCCGCAGAAGGACTTCCAGATCGGCTGCCTGGTTGCCGTCGGGCAAACCGTGGGTTTGAAATGCTTGGATTACCCTTTCGGGCCTTGGCGCATTACACTGAGCTTACCGGGTGCCATGGCGGGGATGGCGCCGATTTCTGCCAGAAGGTAGCCGTAGCAATTTGATCATGATCATGAATGGGGACATCCCTCGAGGTGGCGTCATTCCCGAAGCCGGGGAGGTTACCTTCCTCTAGACAAAGAACTACTCAGGAGGCTTTTCACCAGTCGCCCTCAGAAGTCTTGGCAAGGTCAGCTGGACCACAAACTACAGAGACACAACGGTGTAAACAATTGCGGGAGTTCACATTGCGTAGGCGGCCCTGAGACGGGACAGGGAGACCTGCCACGGAGCCTGGGATTGGAAATGGATGTTGAGCCATCGGATAAACTTAACGGAATGTTGTGTGAGGACTGAGGGCGCCTTGGCGAGGCACTCGCGCATGGGATCTGTTTCGATGCGACCCCGCTGGCCTTTGCCATGAGGTTTGTAGCCACTTCGTCTTTGTCGCCTCTCGATCTCCAGCTGGTTGCGAATGCCCGCCAGCGTCTCGACATTATCGCAGAGCAGAGTCATGAGGTTAGGACTCAGACAAATGAACTTCGCCTAAATTTCCTTTGCAGTCAGGCTTGTTGCCCATGCTTTGTCTTCCACCATTTTGTGTTTGAAGGTATCAAAAGCTTTTTCGGTGTCCCATCTCATGCGATACAACAACGCGACCAAGCCAAGGGGCACGCTCTTGGAGAGAGTGGTCAGGAAGACGTAGGTTTCCTGCGTTGCGGGTGCAACAAATTCCACCTGCCTGACAGAAAGGCCGTTGCTTGTGGCCACGAGAGTGTCAGAGATCACACCGTTATTGACAGTATGAGTTGGATCGATGGGCATCTACCCAAAAGTTTAAAGACTCATGTTTGTTCGCTCGCGTGTCAGAATATAAATGCCGCTCTTTCGCTATTCACACCATTTGCGGAAATCGATGACTGCGCGGTCGTAAATATGAAGGACTTTCCGGCCCACAGCGGCTCCCATCCGTAGCGCATCGACTGAAAGGCGTTTTAGCGTCGTGATTTCGTGTTCGTGATTACGCGACGTCGGCAGGGAAACGCTAAGATGGCTGAGCGCATGCGAGCGCAAGTCCACTGAGTAGATATGACCTACCGGAGATCTGGAGGCTACCTGTCTTGTCGCGCCGGTCGAGGCGCTATGAATCTCCTGGGAAGGCTAATCGGATAATAGCGGTAGCCCACTGTTCTTCTTGTCGTGGGTAGCGGCTTTAATAAAATGCCCACCGGTTGCATAGACCTCGAATGCGGCCAGAGAAGTGAAGTCTTCAAGCCGGTCGATGCCTCGATCAACCATCATCTCGCGAACCCTTGTCGCAACGTCAGCGCGACACTTCCACCCGCAACCACGTCGGTCGCATCCCAATGGGCAAGGTTTGATTACGCCGCTCTCGGCGCCCCTTGCGAATCACGCTCTCGCGCTTGTCGCACTTCGGGGATACCAGCATCTTGTCCTCCACCGCCAAGACAAACTCCGTCGATCTTCCCACATACTCGGTGCTCCGATACTCATACCCTTCCCGCACCCCAAACGCATGATATAGCAAGCTCTGGCTCATGACGCCCACAATACCCGTTCAGCACTCCCAGGTACAAACTGATCTGATGAGCCCGAATTCGAGCACCGTTACAGTGACCTGAAACGTTCTTCCGTCATACAGGAGTGTGGCGGGTCCGCTGGCAAGTTGCGTATCGGAATCGGCTCTGAGGGTCTCCTCTGAGACGTACCAAGTGTTGTCCTCCTGGAAACACTCGGACTAATGGTATGCCAGTTGGGAAAGCTTTGCCGTGATATCGTTCTGTTGAAGGGAAATGCCCATGCCCCCTTTAGGAAAACGAGCGTTTTGAGGCCAGCTTCAAAGGCAAGCGAGAGCTTCCGTCACATTCCCGCCGGGGACCCGCCATGTGGTTCCACATCGGAACTGAAATGAGAGATTTTTAGGCGCATATTGACCTCATTTCTTGTTTATAAATTATTTATTGGAGCGTTTTGGGGATTTTTACCAGGATAATGGTGGGGGTTCAAGTCCCCCCCCGAGCATATTACCCAACTGCACAGCGAGTAACCGTCTGCTCTCTGCGCGCGATGACCTGGCAATGACTGCAAGCATTGGCTGACGCCGCACTCGATCATGTTGCCCCGGCGTCGAATTGCGCATGGAGCGTCGCGTAGACACCGTTTCCGGCAACAAGCGCGTCATGGGTTCCCCGCTCCACAATGCGGCCTGACTCAAGGACAAGGATCGTATCCGCTCTTCGCACCGTGCTAAGCCTGTGCGCCACGACGATGCTGGTGCGATTCCTCAGCAGCGCTTCCAACGCGCGCTGAATTCTGTGTTCGGTGATCGAATCGATCGAACTGGTCGCTTCGTCCAGAAGTAGAATGCGCGGGTTTGCAAGCACAGCGCGGACAAAACACACGATTTGCCGCTGTCCCAATGAAAGCCCTGAACCGCGCTCACCGACGACGGTCAGAAACCCCTCCGGCAGATTCTCCACGATATCGAGGCATCCAATCGCATCCGCAGCGGCACGCGCATCGACTTCTGTGGCATCAGGATTCCCAATGCGAAGATTGTCCAGCACCGTGCCGCTGAATAGAAAATTGGTCTGCTGCACCAGCCCAATGGCTCGGTGAAGGGACGGTGCGGAAACGCGCGTCAAATCGTGGCCATCGACAAGAATTCTTCCCGAATTTGGAAGGTACAATCTTGTGATCAGATTCAGGATAGAGCTTTTACCGCTGCCCGTATGGCCTACAAGGGCCGTCATACTCCCCGGTTCCGCTGCGAAAGACACCTCATGCAGGACAAGCCGCCGTGGTTCATATCCGAATGTCACCTGTTTGAAATCCACCCGACCTGCAGGATTCGTCAACGGCGTAGCCTCTTTGCAGTCCTCCCACGCCGGCGGAGTGTCCAGTAGACGAAAAACCCGCTCAGCGCCAGCCATTGCGGTGAGGGCCATGTTGTACTGATTTCCCAACACCTGGATGGGTTGGAAGAACATCCCTGCGAGAAAAAAGAACTGCACAAGATCGCCCAGCTCGCCCCCAGCACCAGGTGTCAACACCCGCAGCCCTCCGATAAGCAGAAGCATTCCGGTGAAGAACTGGCTGTTCAGATCGAGAAGAGGCAGCAGCAGGGCGTTCATTCTCGCAGCGCCCATGTTGAGTCGGGAATGATCTTCCAGCAGCTGGCGAAAGATCCCGGCGTTCACCCGCTCTCGCACGAAGCTTTGTGTGACCCGGATGCCTCCGATGGATTCCGCCACGGTGGCAGTGACGCGGCTGAAGCTCTCCTGCATGCGGCGGTAGGCCTCACCCAATCGCGCGGTGAAATGGCGGTTGATCCATACCAATCCAGGTGCCAGCCCCAGCACTACAAAAAAGAGCACCGGATCGCAGGCCAGCATCAAGACTGCCGCGACTACCATCTGTCCAAGCTGCACGGCACTGATAAAAAATACCTCCTGAATTCCAGCTCGCACCGATTCGATGTCGGAAGTCATCCGGCTGATGATCCGGCCCAGCTTCATGCGCTGAAACCATTCCATGGGCATGCGGAATAAATGCCTGTAAACCGCCTGGCGCAGATCGTTCATCACCCGCTCTCCAAGAATCAAAGCCAGCCTGATTCGCTCCCCAAAAATGAATTGGTTAAATGCCGAGAGCACCACAAATCCCACCGCGCCCCAGACCACAGCAACGAAGTCCCTCGATCCGGCGGTGAGATTGATAACCGCCCCGATCCACCATGCCAGAAGCGGAAGTTGAACCGCCCGGAGCAGCACGATGCCAAGCAGGATGTTGCGGGTTCGGCGGTAGGGTTTTGTATAAGAGAAAAGCCGTCTGATGAGGCCCCAGCTGAGGGGGCGTTTGAGGGGTTCCTGTTCGGTCGCTCCCGACGAAATCGTAATACCGACGCGGCCCGTGTTAGTGTTCGATCGGTTCATACGGCGCTCTGCAGCTCCACCGCATTGCGATACGGCCCGGGCCTGCGACCAAGCTCCGCCGGAACTCCGTCCCCGATCAAACGCCCCCGGTTGAGCACAAGGATGCGGTCCATCCTGCGCAGTGCCGAAACGCGGTTTGTGACCAGAAAAGTCGTGCGCCCCCTCATCGCACGTTCGAGAGCATCGAAAATTTCCGCTTCCGTTTCCGGATCCACTGCGGCTGTCGGGTCGTCCAGCAGCAGGATTGGGGGATCCAGGAGCACAGCGCGAGCCAGGGCAAGGCGCTGACGCTGGCCTCCGGAAAGGTTTGCCCCCTCTTCGTTAATCACAGTTTCAAAGCCGTGGGGCAAGGCCCGTACGAAGCCGTCGGCCGATGCAACACATGCCGCGCGCTCGATTTGTTTAAAGGTGGCCGTCGGATGGCCAAAGGCAATATTGGCCGCCACCGTGGTGCTAAAAAGGAATGCTTCCTGAAACACCAGCCCACAAGCCTGGCGCAGCTCGCGCAGAGCCAGCTGTCGCGCCGGCACTCCATCAACCAGCACTTCGCCGGACGTCGCGTCGAAAAACCGTGGAATGAGTGAAAGCAGGGTGCTTTTTCCTGCGCCGGTCTCTCCAAACACACCGATCCGTTCGCCAGCGGCAACCTTAAACGTAATATCACGCAGGACCGGCTCCGGATGTTCATATGCGAACGAAACTTCGCGGAATTCGACCGCACCGGCAATGCGCTCGGGATGCACGCAATCGTCCGCCTCCCGAACATCTTCGTCCGCATCCAGAACCTCGAACACCCGCCGCGCCGCGTTAAGACTCTGTTGCGCGCTGTTTGCAATGCCCGCAACATTCGAGACTTGTCCCGAAAATTGTTGCAACACGCCGGCGAACACCACCAGGCCGGAGCCAAGCGCAATGTCCCCGCGTATTGCAAGCCAGCCGCCGTACACAAGCAGAATGGCAAGCGGCAACTGCGATACGAAGCCGATAAGCGGTGTATAAAAGGCGATGCGCGCTGCGATCACTCCGCCTTGCGAACGCACCGCGTCCGAGGCCGCCCCGAATCTGTCCCGAAATTCCGGTTCTCTCGCGAAACTTTTTACCACGGAGATCCCCTGCATGCTTTCCGAGAGCATGCGGATCATCTCGTCCACAAGCCGCCGACTCTCGACGTACAAAGGCCGCACTCTGCGCGAAAACGACAGCGACAACGCCAGAAGCACCGGTGTCGGGGCGAGGCATGCCGCGGTCAAGCCAGCATGAATGCTCATCATATAGACGCAGTACACGCCGAGCGTGAGCGCCATGAGAAATGTCTGGATCAAAACGCCGTCCACAAAAAGCCGCACGCCCTGTACATCCGTCGTCACGCGATTGATCAGCGTTCCGCTGGCGTGCAAATCGAAGAATCGGAAACTCAGGCGCTGCATTTTCTCGTATACTGCCGCCCTGAGCCGCACCACAATCCGGCGTTGGACAAGGAACGCCTGCGCCACATGATAGGAATAATTCAAAACTGCACGTATCAGGGCAAGGCCTACGATTCCACCTGCCACCATGCCGAGCACGCGCCACGGTTGCCAGTGCTCCGGAATCGAAATCCCAATCGGCCAAACCGGGGGCGGATTCGCCGCGTCCAGCTTATAAGCCACATAATCGATGCCCAACCCTGCAGCCCACAAGCCGCCGAGGCCAAGCGCCAGTAGGACCGCCTGCAGCGACAGCACCGCAATGCAGGACCATCGGTACTCCCAGCTCAGGCGCAACATGCGGGTGAGAACCCGGCTGCTGCCGCCAGTTTGCACAGCGAAATCACCGCTTGATCCAGAAGCCACTCTTCCGGTTCTCGCGGCGAAGTTGTCCCGCTGCAAGTCCGCAGATAAAAACGGCGGCGGTCTCCCAATGGGGAAACCGCCGCCCATACCGCGTGCCGCCCCGCAGGGAGGAGAGACGCTGTCGGATTTGGCTTACGAATCTTCGCCAGTGCGAATGCGCACCGTGCTGGACACAGGCTGCACAAAAATGCGGCCGTCTCCGATCTGACCGGTCTTCGCGTTCTCGGAGATTGCGTCAACGATCTTCTGGGTGAGATCTTCAGGTACGATCACGTCGACCATCACTTTGGGTAGAAGATTCACTTCATACTCTGCGCCACGATAGGTTTCCGTGTGGCCTTTCTGACGGCCGCAGCCGCGCACTTCGGTTACAGTCACGCCTTCGGCGCCTGCTTCGAGCAATGCGTCGGTTACTTCCTTCAGTTTCTGCGGGCGGATGACAGCTGTGATACGATTCATGGTTTATGAGTCCTTTCGGTAGAGGTTGGTGTTGCGTTGCCCGCGCAATGAGCGCGCAGACAACGGAATACGCATTAGCCAGTGCCGTGCCATTCAATACAGATAAAATGTAAAGCTCTGTCGCACAGTATGTTGCGCGTGTCAGTCTTGACTGTCCTTGGCAACGATAGCGGTCAGCCACTGGCCATGTCTGGCCAGTTATTGGCCGGTTCCGCTTTGTGCAAGCAATGCTAAACTGCGGTGTGCGAACCCATCGACCGACACGTCGCCCGCAAGCCCAGGGTGCCGACCCGCCAAAAGACCTCGGCGTCCGGACAGTCGCGCGCCCTTCGCGTGCCGCTTTTTGGGCAAGCGTAGGTGGGGTTGCTGCGCTGCATGTTGTCGCAATCGCCCTGCTTTCGGCAGGATCACGGGGTTGCCAGCAAACATTTGCAGGGCGTGACGGCGGAGGCCTGCCCCAAACGGATTTCGATTCTGTCACCTGGGTGGACCCTGCGGTTTTTGCTTCAGCAACGGAGGCCGGTGTGACGCTCAACACAGAGCAGGCGACAAAACCGCCCATAGCCGAAGAACCCAACGCAGTGAACGATCTCATCCGTTCCGCACTGCAACTTCCGCCGCCCACGCCAAAACCAACGCCCACACCTGTCCCCAAGCCGACCCCCAAAGCCAC
>CAZZCL010000006.1:0-37213 GCA_964652295.1 uncultured Chthoniobacterales bacterium | reverse complement strand
ACCCAAAGCCACACCCAAAGCCACACCCAAAGCCACACCCAAAGCCACACCCAAAGCCACACCCAAACCGAGCCCAAAACCCACGGAGACGCAGGAAATGCGTAAGCAACAGGAATTTCTCGCTGGCAGAAAAAGTGTGCCGTCAACCGGCGGTGCAGAAGGAAGCGGCGCTGCGGCTTCGGGAGACGATCCGAACGCATTGGCGCGTTATCACCGTCATATTCAACGGCGTTTCCGCGAACGTTGGGTACAGCCAACGTCGGTCTTTACGCAGCAGGCGCGATTTGTCACTACAGTCGCAATCACGATTCGGCGCGATGGCAACGTGGAGAGCGTCCGACTTGTAAAACCTAGTGGCGATCCGGCTATGGATCAAAGCGTGATGGAGGCTGCACGCAGTGTGCGGCGCATCGATCCATTGCCCCGCACGATCCGCCAGGATCCCTACGTCGTTTCGATCGACTTCGAGAGACTCTAATGGGTGCCGCACACGGCAGCTGATCGGGACAAAATAAAAAACGCCGGCTCCCTCATGGGGAACCGGCGTCTTTAGAAACCTTTTGTCCCGGGTTATTTAGAACACGAAACGGAGGCCGGCACGCACGGTGATAATCTCGTCGACCTCCTCGGCATACAGGTAGCGACCGTCGCCGAAAAGACCGATCTTGGGCGTGAGACGATACTCGAGACCGACGCCACCGCCGGCCACGAACACGTTCTGGCTGTCAACCGCACCACCTACGGAACCGATGATGTAGGGAGCGAAGCAATCGGTGGGAAAGCGAACGTGGATATCGCCGGTGATCAAGTGGATCGGAGCGTCGCCAAACGCCATGTACTGAGCGCCGATGCCGAAGTTGCGGGTCGGGTAGTACAGAAGTTCTGCGCCACCGCCGAAACCGTCGTCGTAGCTTTCGCTGATGTCGCCTTCGGCAGAATCGACCCAAGCGTGGGCACCGAACAGGCCAAGCACGAATTCGCCGGCGTCAATGCAAGGGGGAGGCGTGTCGACCATCGGCGTTTTGAAGCTCTTGGAGGACTTGCCGTCCATCATCATCGGGCCGGCGAAGGTAACGGATGCTGTCGCGAGGACAGCCGCCAGAGTAAGGAGGAATTTATTCATAAAGTCGCGTTTGTAGTGGTTGTGTTGGTTAAGGGTTCAGGTTTCGCTGCCGCTTGTATGAAACATTCCGTTGGGTGTCAAGCGGTCTTTTTCAGGCGTTCAACGGCTTTTTGTCCTCCGACGTCGCGCCGCAAATGCGCTGCGCCCACAATGCGATGGATGCTGCCGCATAAGCGGCATCCTGAGCGCGGCTCAACAGATGATCTGCCGGGTCGAGCGATACAAAGCTCCGGGCGGGCGGTCCCGCCTCAAAAATATGCAGGCCATTGGCGATGTTCACGGTTGAATCCCGCGGCGAATGTAAAACGAGAAGCGCTCCGGAATATGTGCGGAGCCCCGGCAGAATGCTTTGCTCGCGGATATCCTCCAAAAACTCGCGTCGGATTCTGAACGAACGCCCTGCAAGGCGAACATCTGCGCATCCCGTCGACTCGATCTCCGGGACTGCTCCCGAGAAAAGATGTTCGACATGCCCGGGATCGTCCGGTGCCGCGATGGTCGCGATGCCGCGCACAGAGGGAATTTCCGGACCTGCCGCCAGCACGGCAGCCCCTCCGAGACTGTGCCCGATTAGGAGTACGGGAGGGTTACCCTCAGCCGCAAGATGCGTCGCTGCCGCCTTCAAATCGCGGACATTGGACGTGAATCCCGAGTTCGAGAAATCTCCGCCACTCCCTCCGATGCCCGTGAAATCGAAGCGCACCACAGCAATGCCTCGCGAGGCCAGCCCTTGGGAGATCCGGCGGGATGCCACAAAATCCTTTGAGCATGTGAAGCAATGGGCAAACACGGCGTAAGCCGCCGGTTCTCCTGCCGGAAGATCGAGCGCAGCGCTAAGTTCCACGCCGTCTGCACCGACGAAGGCAAAGCGTTCCGTGCGCCATCCGCTGTTACGGCGCTGGGAGAATGTGCCGCCTCCGGCTTGCGACGCCAATACGGTGGGAACGGCCGGCGCAGCCGATATGCGGTTCATGCCGGTGTCGGCAAGCGATGGGGAATCCTCGCACAAAAGCGCCATCGCCTCCTCAATGAACGAGCGTGCGCCAAGGTCGCGCACCCATTCTTCGGGAACCGGCACACCTGCAGCTCCCAAAACCATTCCTATCATCATCCCGCGGGCTGCAGAATCCCCGCCGGCGCGGATGTTGGCGGCAAGCGCGGTACGCAGATCGCCACGGTGCCTGAGCAGCAACCAGCAGACCGCTGGGAAGGCATCGGGCATGTGACACGTCAGCCCCAGCAGTCCCAGCGCCTCAACGGGTTCGCGATCCAACAGACTGCGTGCTTTCTCAAGCCATTCCTGAGCGGGCAACGCCGCGTAGGTTCGTGCCGCTGCGCGTGTTAAGGCTTCATCCACATCGCCGCCCTCGATTACGTCCAGCGCGCAGCGCGTGAAAAATTCTGCGGCGTCCGGAACGCAGGGATCGCCATGTGTAATCGCAGCCTGCGTGCGCGCTCCCGCCACCAGCCGTGCTTCGGGCAGCTCGCTGAGCAACAATAGCGGTGCACCGCGCGCCGCGCCCGCCAACTCATCGCTTGTGGACGCCGCATCCGCCCCGATATGACCAAGATCGAGGGTCTTCAGCGTTGTCCTCGTGGCTTTGTCGCGGTACACGCTCTCCGGGGCATTTTTCCAAAACTGCCGCCAGTCAGCGATAAAAGCGTCCGAATCGAATCCCTGACGCCGCGCAAGCGTTTGCAAAAATACCAGCGTCTGGTCGCCGTAGTGCGTAAAATCACCCGCTCTTTTTCCCTTGTGATAATCTGTTGCAGGTTCCTCATAGCCGTGCACTTCCGGGATCAGCCTTGCGATTTTTGATGGGTTGTAAACCCAGTGCGCACCCAAGGCGAGCGCGTCTCCAACGAAACTTCCCCACACGGCAGCCTGGCGACGTTCTGTTGTCATCGCCACCCAGTGAAGCATATCCGCTGCGGCAATCCAGTTGCGGACTCGACTTTCGCGCAGATGCGTGCACCGTTTGCGCCCAACTCACCGCGTTTTCATGCCACTGCTCCGCCCGCCCCGTTTTGTCCCTGCTTTAAGCGCCCGAACATGGGTCGTTCTGGCCGCTGCAATTCTTCTTGCCGGTTGCCAGTCGTTTAAGGCGCCGCCTGCGCCAAAATATCCGGATGCTGTCGGCCCCGAAGATGTCGTGCTTGGCGATACGGCTCTTGCCGCGGCCGGAAAAGCCCGCTTCGCCACTCTGCTCGATCCATTCCCGGTATTAACGCCCGAAACCGGCGGCATTGTCGTCGAACTCGACCGGCAGCTCATGTATGTCTATCACGAAGGCCAGCTCGCGGCCGTTTCAAAGATCGCCAGCGGCCGCAGGAATCACCGAACCGAAACCGGCCGCTTTACAGTCGGTCAGAAAAGCAAAAATCATCGCTCCAACATTTACGGAGATTTTGTTGATCCCGCCGGTGCCATCGTCGCCTCGGATGTGGACGTCCGCGTGGATGCGGTGCCCGACGGCGCCGTGTATCGCGGTTCTTCCATGGCCAATTTCCTGCGCCTGTTTCATCAGGGGAAAAGCACCCCAATCGGGTTTCATGCCGGAAGTTTGCCTGGATACCCCGCCTCGCATGGCTGTCTGAGGCTGCCGCGCGGCGGTTCGGCGTTTCTTTTTGAGCGGGTGCCGATTGGGTTTCCCGTGGTTATCCGCGGAGAAAAATACGGCGTTCCTTTTGGCACAAAACAACGCGGCACACAACGCGCTCCGAAGACTGCTGCGCCTTCGGTGGAACGTGCGCCTTCCGCCGAAGCTGCGCCTTCCCCGGATCCGTCTGTGCCGACTTCACCCGCGCCTGCTGCCGCTCCCTCCGCTGACAATGCTCCGAGCGAAGAACAAAGCCCAACTGAGCCAACGTCGCCAACTCCAACGCCCCCGCCCCTGCCATTGGCACCTTCTGCGCCCGCAGAAACTTTTCCCGCGTCATCCGTTCCACCGGGGGCCACACGTTCTTCGAGCGGATTCTAAGTTGTTGGGCGGGGGTGCCGCCCCACTTTTTTCTGGCGCCCCTGCCTCCCCGGCGTAACACTTATCTTTTTGTTTCCCTTACATTCTCATGGACTTGTGCATCATTGGTTCCGGTTATGTCGGTCTCACTACAGGCGCCTGCTTCGCCGAAGTCGGTCACAAAGTGATTTGCGTCGATAATGACAGGCGTAAGATCGATTCCTTGCAATCTGGCAGAATCCCCATTTACGAGCCCGGGCTCGAAGATCTCGTTCATCGCAACACCGCCGCCCATCGCCTTGGTTTTACCGATTCCATTGAGGAAGGCGTTGGAAAATCCCAGGTCGTGTTCATTGCCGTGCCTACGCCACCTCAACCTGACGGCAGCGTCGATCTCAGCTTCATCGAACAGGTCGCGCGGGAAATTGCCGGTGTGTTGAAGGACTACCGCGTCGTGGTCGATAAAAGCACTGTCCCTGTGAAAACCGGGGAGAAAGTCGCCGATACCATTAAGCGTTATAACAAGGCCGGCGCCGACTTTGACGTGGTCAGCAACCCTGAGTTTCTCCGCGAAGGCTGCGCCGTCGACGACCTGATGAAACCCGATCGCGTTGTCATCGGATCGAACAGCGACCGCGCCACTGCGCTCATGAAACAGATTTACGAGCCGTTCCTGGCCCCCATTCTCGTGACGGATATCAACAGCGCCGAACTCATCAAGCACGCTGCGAACTCCTTTCTTGCCCTCAAGATCTCTTACGCCAACGCCTTGTCCCAGATCTGCGAAGCCAGCGGTGCCGACATCGAAAAAGTCGCCGACGGCATCGGCGCAGACAAACGCATTGGCCGCCACTTTCTCAATGCCGGCCTCGGATATGGCGGCTCCTGTTTCCCTAAGGATCTCGCCGCGTTCATCGCCATCAGCGACGATCTCGGCATCCCGTTTTCGCTGCTTCGCGAGGTGCAACGCATCAACACCCTTCAACGCGAACGGTTCGTCAAGCGCATCCGCGACACCCTCTGGGTGCTCCGCGATAAACGCATCGCTGTCTGGGGCCTTACGTTCAAGCCTGACACCGATGATGTCCGCTCCTCGGTCGCCGTCGATGTCGTGAACGATCTGATTCGTGAAGGTGCCAAGGTGGCGGTTTACGATCCCAAAGGCATGGAAAAGGCCCGCGAGCACAAGCTTGTCGAGGGGGCCGTGTTCGCTCCCACAGCTCTCGACGCAGTCGTCGACGCCGAAGCCCTCGTCCTCGCCACCGAATGGAAAGAGTTCGAGAATGAAGATCTTGAGGAAGTCCGCAAACGCATGCACACCCCGCTCGTGTTCGACGGGCGCAACCTCTTCGATCCTGTCACCATGGAAGGCATGGGGTTCCGATACTTTGGCATCGGACGCCGCGCACCGATCTCCTGAGCCCGGCCAGACCGCTTTCCGCGCGCGCCTTGTGCCTTGTCGCCCTTCGCGAATGGCGCAGCCGACAGGCGTTTGCCGACGCCATTTTGCATCGGCATCTGCGCGCTCTGGCTTCCCCCGCGGATCGCGCCCTGCTTACCGCCCTTTTTTATGGGGTGCTTCGCAATCTAACCTTGCTCGACCGCTGGATCGCACAGCTGGCGTCCAGACCGCCCGACGCCACTATGCGGGATCTTCTGCGAATGGGCCTCTATCAAACGCTCGTCGAATCGTTCCCCGAGCATGCCGCTGTGAATGAAACCGTGGCCCTGGCCGCGCCCGGAGCTGCAGGGTTCGCAAATGCCATCCTGCGGGAAAGCCTGCGCCGCCGCAGCAGGCTGCATGCAGAACTTCCGGGTCTGCCACCCGCCGTGCGATGGTCCCACCCGTCGTTTCTGGTTGCGCGTTGGACGGCCGAGTTCGGCCAAAACGCCACCGCCGCATTGTGCGAATGGAACAATACGCCAGCGGCCGTCACCGCCCGCGTCAACGCACTGAGTGGCGTGTCGCGCGAAGATCTGCTCGCACGGCAGGACGTTAAGGCTGCTGCCAGCCCGCATCATCCCATGGGCATCGTGCTGGACGGTTCTCCGGGTCTTCTCGTTGAGGAAGGGGCCATCTATCCGCAGGACCCTTCGGCAATGCGCATCGTCGATTTGCTTGACCCACAGCCGGGCGAAAGAATTCTAGACGCCTGCGCTGCGCCCGGTGGTAAAGCGACCGATATCGCCGCACGAATGGCCGGTGGCGGGGATGTGTTTGCGGTGGACAGCTCAGGCGAACGCCTGCGCCTTGTCGAAGACAACGCACACCGCCTTGGAGCGGGGAATGTCCGCACCCTGAGGCACGACTGGCTTCAGGTATTCGCTCCGCCGGCTGGCTTCAAATTCGAGAAGCTGACCTTTGACCGAGCAATTGTCGATGCGCCCTGCTCCAACACCGGCGTGTTACGGCGCCGCGTGGACGCCCGCTGGCGTTTGTCGGCTGAGGATTTCCGCGTGATGCCACAGATCCAGCTCCGGTTGCTCGAAGCTGTGGCCCCATGGGTGCGCCCGGGCGGCATCCTTGTTTATTCGACTTGCAGCATCGATCCCGCAGAAAATACCGGAGTCGCACGGGCGTTTGCCATGCGCCACACCGAATTTGCCGAGTGCGGCCGCGCGGACTTCTTTCCGCCGCGCGACGGGTTCGACGGAGGATTTGCTGTTTGCTGGCGGAAACGGCAATAAAGCGGGGATGAACCGCCAGGATTTTCTTAGAGCGCTCGAACGCCATGGACTGGCTGAAGGCGACGTCATTGAAGGGTTCACCCGTTCGTCGGGGCCTGGTGGCCAGCATGTCAACAAGGTGTCGACCGCAGTCACCCTGCGCTGTCCTGCCCGCGGAATCATTGCGACCGCACAGGATTCCCGTTCCCAGGCCGATAATCGCGCCACCGCCCGCCAGCGGTTTATCGAAGAGCTGGAGTCGCGCGCACGGGAACAGCGTGCCGCGCGACGTTCAGAGATTGAAAAAGCCCGGAGACGCAATCGTCGACGCCCGCGCGGGCTCAAAGAGCGCATGCTTGAAACGAAACGGCGGCGCGCCACGGTAAAAAAAGGCAGGGCGCGCCAGGGGCCGGATGCCTGACGCAGCTCCCAACCGCACTTGCTATGCCGCAGCGTCTGCCATCGTGAGTGCCTCTTTTGACAGAAAGACTTCCGAACGCCAGTATTTCGCTGTGCGCTCCACCCGACTGCCGCGGCCCGCCTTGAGAACCTCTGCGGCAGCTGCAATCCCCCTCGTGAACCGATGATTTCGCGAGCCCGATGCGAGGCTGTCATCGATGGCGACGCGCTGCGGCATAACGCCGCATTCATCCGAAGCCATCTCGGTGCAGTGGGCATGGGTCAGCCCGCCATGATGGCGGTTGTCAAAGCTGATGCCTACGGGCACGGCGTGGGCATCGTCGTGCCAGCCCTGTGCGAAGCGGTGGATGCCTTTGCAGTGGCGAATATTACAGAAGCCATGGAAGTGCGCGCGTTTGCGCCGCGCCATCCCCTTTTTCTTCTCAGCCCTTGTTTACCCGAAGAAATCGCCCCGGCGGTGGGCAACGGGTTCATCCCCGCGATATCCACTCTGGAAGAGGCGCGCGCATGCGCAGCTGCTGGCGTTGGATCGACGCGAGGCTCCATCGCCCGCGGCTCGACCCTACGGGTACCGATTCATCTCGCGATCGACACGGGCATGGGGCGCATCGGCGTTTGGGAGGAAGAGGCTGCATCCCTGGTGCGCGATCTTTCGCAGATCAACGAAATTGAAACGGCGTTTGTCTCAACGCACCTCCCGGTAGCTGATGAAGACGGGGAGTTTACCGCTGCGCAATTGCAGCGCTTTGCGTCTCTGGTCGCGGATCTCAGGCCGATGTTGCCTGCCAGTGTGTCGGTACACGCGCTAAACAGCGCCGGCATCCTGGGGTTTCCCGGCCACGGCGCCTCAATGGTGCGCGTCGGACTGGCGTTGTACGGGAGCACGCCCCTGCCTTCTTGGCAGGATCGTCTGCGGCCGGCGATGACATGGCGCGCGCGCATTGCGCTTGTGCGGGATCTCGCTCCTGGGCGGAGCATCAGTTACGGTCGGACGTACATCACGCCGCGGCCCATGCGTGTGGCCACCATCGCTGCAGGTTACGCGGACGGATATCCCCGCCACTTAAGCGGGCGTGGGGCGCATGTGTTGGTCGGCGGCCGACGATGCGCTGTGCTGGGCCGCGTGACGATGGATCAGATCATGGTGGACGTTTCGGAAACGCCGGGTGTGGCCCCCGGGGATTTTGCGGTGTTGATGGGCCGCGACGGACAGGAAGAAATTCCTGCCTCCGAACTTGCGGAGAAAGCGCAAACCATCGCGTGGGAGATCTTCTGCCGTGCCGGCTTTGGGCGCCGGGAAGTGCGGGCGCTGCAATTGGGCGAATTGTAATGGGAAGCGAACGCTGACGGCGGTCTTTGGGGACGAAAAAGGGAGGTGAATCCTTATTAAAAATTATTCTTGATAGCGATTCGATTTGCGATTAAGTTTCAAATTATGGCGCCACAAAACAAAAGCGTCCCACCTCCAACCAGGTCTGTTCCCGGGCGTCCTGCGCACAATACGCTTCCACATGACGGCGCAGATCTTGCCGATTATAACGAATCAATGGTTCGTGGCGGGTTCCGGTTCACGCTGCAACGTCGTGAAGTTTATGACGCTCTTCGTGCACAGCGCGATCATCCCACCGCGACCGATGTGTTTCTGCGCGTCAAAGAGCGTGTACCCAATATCTCTCTGGCCACCGTTTACAGCTGTCTGGAAACCCTCGCCCAAGCCGGACTCGTCAAACACGTCAGCGTCGAGCGTGGCCCCGCCCGGTTCTGTCCCAATCTCGAAGCACACGGTCATTTCTTCTGTACGCAATGCAGTGCTGTGCTCGACATTAAAATGCCTTCCACCGAACGCCTCGCCCGCCATTGGAAACTTCCCGAAGGACTCGTGCTCACCGATCATGAACTGACTCTTCGCGGGTTGTGCCCCGATTGTGCCGACAACTCATCCGCACCACGCCCAAAACCGTAACTTGCACTCAGCCGCCTGCGGCGGACAACGTCGCAGATTTCTTTTCCATTTTCTATGAACACACTCGAAATCCGCAACCTGAAAGCTTCCATCAACGACTGCGAAATCCTTCGCGGAGTCGATCTCACCGTGCCACGTGGAGAGGTCCACGCCATCATGGGCCCCAATGGATCCGGAAAGAGCACGCTCGCCAAAGTTCTCTCCGGCCACGAAAATTATGAAGTTACCGGGGGCGAAGTCCTCATGGACGGCGAAAATGTGCTGGAGTGGGAAGTCGATGAGCGCGCCCGCCGCGGATTGTTCATGGCATTTCAATACCCGCTGGAAGTGCCCGGAGTGAGCATTGCCAACTTTCTGCGCGCTGCAGTACAGGCCCGCATGGCCGATGGGGAAGAACTCGATGCCACGGAATTTTATCGTCGGCTGTATGAGAAAATGGATATGCTCCAGATGGATCGAACCTTCACGTCCCGCTCCGTGAACGAAGGCTTTTCAGGTGGCGAGAAGAAGCGCAACGAGATCCTGCAGATGGCCATCCTCGAACCGACTTACGCAGTGCTCGACGAGACGGACAGCGGACTCGATATTGACGCCCTTAAGATCGTCGCCGCAGGAGTCAATGCGCTGCGGGGTCCCAATCTCGGCGTGCTGCTCATCACTCATTATCAGCGCCTGTTGGATTATATCGTGCCCGACCGCGTCCACGTTATGGTTCACGGACGCATCGTGCGCAGCGGCAGCAAAGATCTCGCGCTCGAACTGGAGGAGAAGGGTTACGATTGGATCGCACAGGAAACCGGAGTGGAAACTCCTGCAACAGAACTCGCTGCCGTCTGACCATCGCACATTGCATTTAATCCAACCGCGGCCCCGCCCGGCATCACGCCAAACAGATCGATCTTTCATCCCACCCTTTTTCAACCACACACATCCAGAAGCGGAACATCATGAGCACCACAACACAAACAATCGATATCGACCGCAGCATCGGAGATTTTCACTACAACGTTCCTGCGAAACACGACGCCGGTTACGGGCTTGCCGCCCGGACCATAGACTTTATTTCTGATGTTAAAGATGAACCCGATTGGATTCGTGAATTCCGTCACAGCGCGTTGCGCACGTTCGAATCCAAGCCAATGCCCACGCATTGGGCTTCAGACGATCTCAATGCCATCGACTTCGAAAAGATCCGGTACTACCTGGCGTCCGGCGAAGCGCCCAGCCGCAGTTGGGACGATGTGCCCGATGATATCAAGCGGACTTTTGAACGGCTGGGAATTCCCGAGAGCGAGCGCAAGTTTCTTGCGGGCGTTGAAGCTCAATTCGACAGCGAGGCGGTCTATTCCAACATCAAGGCTGCGGTGTCCGAGCAGGGTGTCATCTTCATGGGCAGCACCGAAGCGTTGAAGGAACATCCCGAATTGTTCCGGAAATGGTTCGGTAAAGTCATTCCCACAGGCGATAACAAATTCAGCGCCTTGAACAGTGCCGTATTTAGCGGCGGATCGTTTATCTACGTTCCGCCGGGTGTGAAGGTCAAACATCCTCTCCAGGCCTATTTCCGGATCAATGCAGAGAATTTCGGTCAATTCGAGCGCACATTGATCATCGCAGATGAAGGGTCCGAGGTCATGTACATGGAGGGCTGCACCGCGCCAAAATTCGAGACGTCCACACTGCACAGTGCGGTGGTCGAACTTGTCGCCATGCCCGGGGCCAGGATCCAGTACATCACCGTGCAGAACTGGAGTGCAAACGTCTTCAATCTCGTGACCAAGCGCGCTCTCGCGCATGAGGAGGCCGAGGTGAAATGGATCGATTGCAACATTGGTTCGCGCCTCACGATGAAATATCCCGGAGTCGTTATGAAAGGGCGCAAAGCCCGGGGTGAAGTCATCTCTATCGCGCTCGCGGGCGACGGGCAACACCAGGATACTGGTGCCAAGATGATTCACGCCGCCGACGAAACGACTTCTAATATTGTTTCCAAAAGCATCAGCCTGGGGAAAGGCCGTGCCACCTATCGCGGTATGGTCAATGTGCCGCGGCATCTCAAAGGCTGCCGAAACAACACCGAGTGCGATGCACTGCTCATCAATCCAGTCAGCCGCACAGACACCTATCCCGCCATTACCGTGCGGGGTGCGGCGAATGCGGTGCAGCATGAAGCCAGTGTGAGCCAGGTGAGCGCCGAACAGATCTTTTACATGATGCAGCGTGGTCTCTCCGAGGGGCAGGCCATGAGCCTCGCGGTTAACGGCTTCGTAAACGATTTGGTGCGCCAGTTTCCCATGGAATACAGCGTGGAACTCAAGCGCCTTATCGATCTCGAAATGGAAGGGTCAGTCGGTTAACCCTGGAAGTGCCTCCACTCGGCCTGCCGCTCCGCTTCATACTTTCATGTCAGCACTTACATCCCGAATGACCGCATCCGTCCAATCCGGCACCCGCGTGGTCGACGGTCCACCGCCCGCCGACGGGTTGCCGCAATGGTTTGCCGACGACCGTGCGCAGGCATGGCAACGGTTTACATCCCTTCCTATGCCGTTGCGGACCGATGAGCGCTGGCGCTTTGCTACGGTTAAACGCTTGCAGCTGGACGATTTTCACTTTGCGCCGGAGCCGGAAACGTCCGCGCGCACCGAGGCGGCTGACAGATCGCTCGGTGTGTGCGGCACCTCCGGCCAGATGATCTTCCTCAACGACCGCTGTATTGCGAGGCGGCATGCAGCGGCGGAGCTTGCCGCAAAGGGCGTTCTGTGGAAGCCGATTGCCGAGGCGCTTTCGGAAGATCGCGAAGTGTTGCGACGCCATTTTATGGCGCACACCACGGATCTGGGTGGTCAGAAATTCTCTGCCTTACACCGCGCCTGTGCTTCGAACGGCGCATTTCTCTTTGTGCCCGACAATGTTGAGGTGGAGCTGCCGCTTGAACATTTTTATTGGATCGACGGTGCCGACGCGGCTGCGTTTCCGCACACGCTCATCGTGGCGGGGCGCAACAGCAAAGTCACGGTTGTGGAGACCTTCGCCAGCCTGATTGCCGGGCAGCGCCACTTTTCCTGTGGCGTAAACGATCTCTACGCCGGCGAAGGCGCGCAGGTCGTGTATGTCAGCATTCAGGACTGGAGCCGCAGTTCGCTGGCACTGCAGTTCAATTCCATCGTGGCGGACCGCGACGCGCAGTGCCGCACCCTCAATCTGCATCTGGGCTCCCATTACGCGCGAAACGAGAGCGTGAGCCGACTCATCGGTCAGGGTGCATCCAGCGACATGCTAGCCGTGACCCACGCCGCAGGTGAGCAGGAGTTCGATCAGCGCACGCTGCAGGATCATCAGCATCCCCATACAAAAAGCGATCTGCTGTACAAAAATGCGCTCGATGGCGTGTCGCGCACGATTTTCAGCGGACTGATCAAGGTGGAGCCCGGTGCGCATTATACCGATGCCTATCAGAAGGTTCGCAATCTCATGTTGAGCGACGAGGCGGATGCCAATTCCATGCCTGGTCTCGAGATTCTGGCCGATCAGGTGCGGTGCACCCATGGCGCCACCAATGGAGCCATCGACGCTGAAGAACTTTTTTATCTGAAGGCACGTGGCATCCCGGATAAAACCGCCGCGCGCCTGATCGCCATGGGATTTCTTGGGGAAGTCTTCCAACGCCTTGAGAATCCTGCGGTTGAAGAGCGGCTTACCGCAGCTCTCAATGCCAAGGCCGGGACTGTGGCGTAGAGAATTTTAGGCGCTCCGGGCGGCGCGGTTTCACGGGATTCGAACCGTTACAGAGGATCTCGTCCGGACGATGGGGTGATCCCGCCAGCGCTTCCTGCCTTTTTTCCCGTGCGCACATGGGGATTCCGCGTTAGGACTGCCGGAATTTCATTCCCCGTTTTTCATGCCGAAAGACACAAGTATTCGACGCATTCTTCTCCTCGGTTCGGGTCCCATCGTCATTGGCCAGGGTTGCGAGTTCGATTATTCGGGCACCCAAGCCTGTAAAGCGTTGCGAGAAGAAGGATTTGAGGTGGTTCTCGTAAACTCGAATCCCGCGACCATCATGACCGATCCGGAATTTGCGGATCGCACCTACATCGAACCCATCACCTCGGCCGTGGTCGAGAAAATCGTGGAACGCGAGAAACCGGATGCGCTTCTGCCGACGCTTGGAGGTCAGACGGCTTTGAACGTTGCGATGGATCTCGTGCGTGAAGGGGTCTTGATTAAGCATGGTGTCAGGCTCATCGGAGCCAATGCCGAAGCGATTGCCAAAGGGGAAGACCGCCAGCTGTTCAAGGAGGCGATGCTCCATATCGGCCTCGATGTGGCGCGGTCGGGGACGGCCCGCACCCTGGAGGACGCACGCCGGGTGGCCTCTGAAATCGGGAGCTTTCCGCTGGTCATCCGTCCGGCCTACACCCTGGGTGGCACCGGGGGCGGCGTCGCGTACAACCGGGAAGAGTACGAAGTCATGGTCCTGCGCGGACTCGATCTGTCGCCTGTCAGCGAGGTGTTGGTCGAGGAATCGTTGCTGGGCTGGAAAGAATTCGAGATGGAAGTGGTGCGCGACCGCAACGACAACTGCATCGTCGTGTGTTCGATTGAGAACTTCGATCCGATGGGGGTGCACACTGGCGATTCCATCACCGTTGCTCCAGTGCAAACGTTGACAGATCGGGAGTATCAACTCATGCGGGACGCTTCCTTCGCCGTCATCCGCGAAGTCGGTGTAGAAACCGGGGGTTCCAACATCCAGTTTGCAGTCCAGCCGGATACCGGGCGGATGGTGGTCATCGAGATGAACCCGCGTGTCTCCCGGTCCTCGGCGCTCGCCTCGAAAGCGACCGGTTATCCAATTGCCAAAATTGCCGCCAAGCTCGCGGTTGGTTATACCCTTGACGAATTGTCCAACGACATCACCCGGCATACCCCGGCCAGTTTCGAGCCTTCCATCGATTATTGCGTGGTGAAAATCCCGCGGTTTGCCTTTGAAAAGTTTCCCGGCGTTGACCCTGTGCTTACGACACAGATGAAGAGCGTTGGTGAGGCAATGGCCATTGGGCGCACCTTCAAGGATGCCCTGCAAAAAGCCCTGCGCTCCCTCGAAACGGGGCGGTTTGGCCTCGGCGGCGGTGGAAAAACGCCTGATCCGCCGCGGCGCGACGTCGATCTCGAGGCACTCCGCGGCCGTCTCACCACGGCAACTGCAGAACGCATTTTCGCCATCCGTCAGGCGTTTGCGGCCGGGATGTCTGTCGAGGATGTGGCGGGCTTGTCTGGCATCGATCCGTGGTTTCTGCACAATATCCGCCAACTTGTGGAGGAGGAGATCGGTTACCGCCAGCGACCCGAGGAAATTCTGTTGCACGGCGCCAAGAAACTTGGGTTCAGCGACCGCCAGCTTGCTGAGTACGTCGGCCTTGATGAAGCCAGCATCCGGGCGCAGAGGAAAGAGTCCGGCATTTTGCCGACGTATCGTCTTGTTGATACATGCGCTGCCGAGTTCGAGGCGTACACGCCGTACTACTACTCCACCTACGGTGATGAAAACGAGGCCATGCCCGGCCCACGCCGCAAAGTCATGATTCTCGGTGGCGGTCCCAACCGCATCGGCCAGGGCATCGAGTTTGATTATTGCTGCGTGCACGCTGCATTCGCACTGCGTGAACTCGGATTTGAGACTGTCATGGTCAATTCCAACCCTGAAACCGTCTCAACCGACTACGACACCAGCGACCGCCTGTATTTCGAACCGCTCACGCTGGAGGATGTTCTCAATATCTACGAACATGAGGGTTGTTGGGGGGTTATTGTACAGTTCGGTGGCCAGACCCCGCTCAATCTTGCCGGCGCACTCGCCGCCAACGGCGTGAATATTATTGGGACATCTCCCCGTAGCATTGAGATTGCGGAGGATCGCCGCGATTTCTCCGAGCTGCTCGACAGGCTCGAACTCCTCCAGACCCCTGGCGGCACGGCGGTCAACGAAAGTGAAGCCATTGCCATTGCCGAACGCATCGGGTACCCGGTGCTGGTGCGCCCTTCGTTTGTGCTCGGTGGGCGCGCCATGGAAATTGTTTACACCGCGGAGGATCTCCGGCGCTACATTCGCACTGCCGTCGAGGCCAGCCCGGAACGTCCCGTGCTGGTGGATCGATTTCTTGAGGATGCCACCGAAATCGATGTCGATTGTATCGCGGATGGCGACACGGTCGTTGTCGGAGCGATCATGGAACACATTGAGCAGGCGGGCATCCACAGCGGCGACAGCGCCTGCGTCATCCCGCCCTTTAGTTTGTCGCGCGAGATCCGCGGTCGAATCGAAGGAGCCGCCATATCCCTCGCGCGCGCGTTGAACGTGCGCGGGCTCATGAATGCGCAGTTCGCCGTCAAAGAAGACAAAGTGTATGTCCTTGAAGTCAACCCCCGCGCATCGCGCACCGTGCCGTTTGTCAGCAAAGCCATCGGCGTCCCGCTCGCCAAGCTTGCTGCCAAGGTGATGGCCGGGAAAACGCTTGCGGAACTCGGCTTTACCGAACCCGTGTTTCCATCGCATTACTCAGTGAAGGAAGCCGTTTTCCCCTTCATCCGGTTTCCTGGCGTCGATATTGCGCTCGGACCCGAAATGAAGTCCACAGGGGAAGTCATGGGCATCGATGCCGACCTCGGCATTGCGTATGCCAAATCCCAGATCAGCGCCCAACCGGGGCTTCCGCTGAGCGGAAATGTCTTCCTCAGCGTCAAAGATTCCGACAAACCGCAGGCGGTTGAACTCGCGCGTGAGCTTGTCGACCTGGGCTTCGTCATTTACTCGACCTCAGGCACGGCTGCCGCCCTCGAACGCGCGGGGTTGCCGGTAAACCGCTTGTACAAGCTGGCCGAAGGCCGCCCAAACGTCCTTGACATGATAAAGAACGGCGAGATCCAATTCGCCATCAACACTCCGAGTGGCAAAAGCCCGCGCCGGGATGAAGTTGCCATTCGCAGCGCAGCGGTCGCTGCCCGCATTCCCACCATGACCACGTTACGTGCGGTTGTTGCCAGCTTGAACGGCATCCGTGCGCTCAAGGAAAAAGGTCTCAGCGTCCGGTCTCTGCAGGAGTTTCATCACGATATGGAGCCGAACGGTGGCGTCAGTCTGAAGAGCGAATTGTAAGGGAACCGCGACGTATCCTGCTCGCCGGGTTGAACAAGCGCAATCTTGGCGGCTGCCATGTTCGCGGCCCCTACGCCGGGTGCGGATCAGCGGCCGCGCTTGCGCTGGCGCAGATTCAATTGCGCAAGAGAACGTGCGAGCGACGCTTTGGCTGTCGCATGTTCTTCGTCGCTCAGCTTTTCTTCCATGGCTTGGCGCGCGCGTTCGACGGCTTTTCGCGCTGCATCCTCGTCGATCTCGTGCATGTCGATGGCCATGTCGGTCATCACCCACACGTGTTCCGCGGTGGCTTCCACGAACCCTTCGCCAACGGCCAGATACTCCACCTTCCCTCCGGATTGCGTAACGATAATTTCTCCGGGTGTTATGGCCGTGATCAACGGGATGTGTCCGGGCAGGATGCCAAGTTCTCCGTCAATGCCGGGGAGCACAACGCTAAGCGCCTCGCCGGACCACGCAGTCCGTTCTGGAGTCACGATTTCGAGTTGCAACGTTTCGGCCATGGCTTGTGGAAGAACGGCCCCCGCGCGCACGCGGGGCAGGCGATCAATCCTTAGGAACGGTGTCGATGCCGCCTTTCATGTAAAAATTGCTTTCCGGCACATTGTCGTGTTGTCCGCCGAGGATTTCCTTAAAGCCGCGGATCGTTTCGGCGGTGGTTACATATGTTCCCGGGGTGCCGGTGAACACTTCCGCCACATGGAAGGGCTGGCTGAGAAAGCGTTGGATTTTGCGGGCGCGAAACACGGTGAGCTTGTCTTCCGGACTGAGTTCGTCCATGCCGAGGATTGCAATGATGTCCTGGAGATCTTTGTAGCGCTGCAACACCTGCTGCACGCCGCGGGCAACTTTGTAATGGTCTTCCCCGACCACTTCCGGGGCTAGCGCCTTGGATGTGGACGCCAGCGGATCGACGGCTGGATAGATACCGAGTTCGGCAATGGAACGTTCAAGCACAATGGTGGAATCGAGATGAGCGAACACCGTAGCGGGCGCCGGGTCGGTCAAATCGTCCGCCGGCACGTACACAGCCTGGAACGAGGTGATTGAACCTTTTTTCGTTGAGGTGATGCGCTCCTGCAAATCGGCCATCTCGACGGCGAGTGTGGGTTGATAACCCACCGCCGACGGGGTGCGTCCGAGCAGAGCCGAAACCTCGGAGCCTGCCTGGGAAAAGCGGAAGATGTTGTCCACGAACAACAACACATCCTGATTTTTCTCGTCGCGAAAATATTCCGCCATGGCCAGCGCGCTTAAAGCGACGCGGAGGCGCGCGCCGGGCGGCTCGTTCATCTGGCCGTATACCAGAGCGACTTTGGACTGCGAGATGTCTTCCTGGTTGATCACTTTGGCGTCGCTCATCTCGTTGTAGAGATCGTTGCCCTCGCGAGTGCGCTCGCCCACCCCCGCGAAGACGGAATAGCCGCCGTGCGCCTTTGCGATGTTGTTGATGAGTTCCATGATAACAACAGTCTTGCCGACGCCGGCTCCGCCAAAGGCCCCGACCTTGCCGCCGCGTGTGAAGGGGCAGATCAGGTCAATGACCTTGATCCCGGTTTCGAGAATGCTGGCTTTGGTGTCCTGCTCCGTCAGTTCGGGTGCACGACGATGAATGGGGTAACGCTTCACCGCTTCCACCGGACCGCGTTCATCCACGGGTTCGCCGATAACATTAAACACGCGGCCGAGCACCGATTCCCCGACGGGTACCGTGATGGGACCGCCGGTTCCGGCGGCTTTCATCCCGCGTTTCAGACCTTCCGTTCCAGCCATGGCGATTGCGCGCACCCAACCTCCGCCGAGATGCTGCTGCGTCTCTAGCACGAGCCGGCGCGATTCCCCCATGACTTCATAATTGACTTCCAGCGCGTCGTAAATCTGCGGGAGATCCGCCTCGCTGAAGTCGACGTCCACAACGGCGCCAATGATTTGAACGATGGTTCCTGTGTTCATAAATGGAGATGATTGAAAGCGGGAGAATCCATGAGACGCGACCGGGGCTTTGCGTTCAACCGCCCATCGCGGCCTGGGCAGAGGAGATTTCGAGCAGTTCCTTCGTGATGCTGTCCTGACGGATGCGGTTGTATTGAAGGGTCAGATCCTTCATCAGGTCTTTCGCGTTATCGGTGGCATTTTTCATGGCTACCATGCGCGCGCTGTGCTCTGACGCGCGCGCATCCAGCACGAGGGTGTGCACCGCAAAATTGAAGAAATGCGGAAGCAACACGTCCAGCACCGCGCGCGGATTCGGTTCGAACTTAAATTCAAGTTCCTCTGTGCTGTCGTCGTCTTCCATAGCCTGCGCGACGGCTGCCACGGCGGAAATGGGCAGGATGGGCATAAGACGCGGTTCCTGCGAGAGGGTAGACTTAAAATGGGTGTGCAACACCGAAACCCGGGCGCAGCGCCCTTCGAGGAAACAGTCCATCAGGTACTTGGCAATTTCCCGGGTCTGACGGTATGACGGATTATCGTGCAACTCGAAATCCGCCTTAATTGGGCGGCGCAGGCGTTGCAACGCGGAACGCGCCTTGCGGCCTGACACGACAAAATCCGTGGTTGCCTCATCGAGTTTTAGCAGTTCCCGGAACAGATTGGTGTTGAGCGCGCCGCAAAGGCCGCGGTCGGTCGATATGACGTAAACAAGATGGCGCCCGTCGGTGTTGTCTTCCGGTGTTTCGCGCAGGAGCGGGTGCAAGTCGCCGCTCGTGGCGCGATGGATGTGGACCAAGGTTCGGCTGAGAAGACGAGCGTAAGGACGGCCTTCAAGAGCCGCCTGCTGGGCCTTGCGCATTTTGGCGGCAGCCACCATTTGCATTGCGCGCGTGATTTGCGCAGTGCTTTTCACCGACTTGATGCGCCGACGGATGTCGCGTGTGCTGGGCATATCGGGGCGGCTGTCAGCCGAGTGTCGCGCGGAACTCCTCGATTGCGCTCTTGAGCTGTTCTTCCAACGTCTTGTCGAGAGCCGTCTTCGCACGGATCTCGTCGAGCACGCCGCGTTTTCGAGTGGAAAGATAATCTTCGAGGCGCGCCTGCACGCTCTTGACGTCCTCGACGGCCACGGCGTCGAACATCCCATTCTGCATGGCCCAGACGATGGCGACCTGCATTTCGAACGTGAACGGACTGTATTGAACCTGCTTGAACATCTCGACGATGCGCCGTCCGCGCTCGATCTGCGTCCGCGTTTTTGCGTCAAGATCGCTGCCGAATTGTGCGAAGGCTGCAAGTTCGCGAAACTGGGCGAGTTCGCCTTTCAATTTGCCAGCGACCTGTTTTGTGGCTTTCAGCTGGGCGGCGGAACCGACGCGGCTGACCGAAAGGCCAATGCTGATGGCGGGCCGTACCCCCTGGAAAAAGAGATCGGTTTCAAGATAAATCTGGCCGTCAGTAATGGAGATAACGTTCGTCGGAATGTAAGCCGAGACGTCGCCTGCCTGCGTTTCAATGATGGGCAACGCCGTCAGCGATCCGTTGCCGCTTTCTTCGTTCAGACGCGCGGAACGTTCGAGCAACCGCGAATGAAGATAGAACACGTCACCAGGGTACGCCTCGCGACCCGATGGCCGGCGCAGCACGAGGGAAACCTGACGGTAGGCCACTGCGTGCTTTGAGAGATCGTCGAACACGATGAGCGCATCCAGACCGTTGTCCATGAACCATTCTCCCATGGCCGCGCCAGCGAAAGGCGCGAGATACTGGTTGGTGGCACTCTCCGAGGCCGAGGCTGCTACGACGATCGTGTAGGGCATCGCGCCGCCAGCTTCAAGCACATCGATGACGCGTGCGATGTTTGCGTTCTTCTGGCCAATGCCGACGTAAATACAGTAGAGCGGCCGGAAATCCTCGGCTCCGGAAGCTTCCCCGGCTTTGTTGAGCTGCGCCTGGGAAAGGATGGTGTCCACCGCAATGGTGGTCTTGCCTGTGGCGCGATCGCCAATGATCAACTCGCGCTGGCCGCGTCCAATGGGAATCATCGCGTCGATGGCCATGATGCCCGTATGAACAGGCTGCGAAACGCTGCGGCGTTTGATAATGCCGGGGGCGACTTTCTCGACGGGATAATGGGACTTGGCCGCAATCGGACCTTTGCCGTCCACCGGCTGGCCGAGGGCATTGACCACCCGGCCAAGCAGTTCCCGGCCTACGGGCACTTGCAGCAGCCGCCCGGTTGTCCGCGCTTCGCTCCCCTCGGAAATCGTGGTGTAATCGCCGAGAATAATGGCTCCGACTTCCGTTTCCTCAAGGTTCAGTGCGATGCCGGAAATGCCGCCATCGAACTCAATCATCTCGTTCAGCATGACGTCGCTCAAGCCTTCGATCTTGGCAACGCCATCGCCGCACTCGCGGACTGTTCCGACGTTCGAACGGGCGGCACCGCTTTTCAGGCCGCTGATCTTGGTTTCAATGTCCTGCAGAATGTTGGCAGTGCTCATGGCTGGGGAATGGTGCTGGAAAGATGTGAGGAGGTTCTGAGGTTAAGGATAAAGCGTTGGCGTCAGCCGGCGGCCAGCTCTCGTTCGAGCCGTTGGAGACGGCCTTTCACAGAGCCATCCCACACATCGCTCCCAAGGCGGATGCGGATACCGCCGATGAGATCGGGGTTATAAATAAAATTCACTGCAATGTCGCTGCCGAAACGGGCCTCCAACTGGCTGCGGATTCCGCCCTGAATTTCGTCACCGGTCGGAACTGCGATTTCCACCACGGCTCTCCGCCGCTCCAGTTCAAGGCGCAGGTAACGGCGGTAGGCTTCGAGCATGGCGACGCAATCCCGCGGTGTGTTTTTTACCACCGACTGCACAAGCGAGCCGACTTTTCCGTGATCCAACAGCCCGTCTGTGAAGCTGGCGCGGTACAACTTGCGGGCGAATTGGCGGGCAGACTTCGGAATTTTCATGGGTAAGTCGGCATCCCCGGCTCAGGCGGCGGCGCTTCGGACGGCCTCCTCCGCCAAGCGTTTTTGATCTTCGGGATTGAGAACTTTCCCGGTGACTTTGGAAGCCGTTTCCACAACCAGCCGGCCCATTTCGGCGCGAAGTTCCGCCAGCATACGGTCGTGCTCGCGCTCCGTGGCTTCACGCGCGCGTGCGAGGATGGCTTCGGCTTCCGCAACAGATGTCTGCCGCGCCCGTTCGGCAAGACTGGCTCCGCTCTCCTTCGCTTCGTCCACAAGCCGTTGGGCATCCGCACGGGCGGTATCCAGAATGGCTTTGTAACGATCTTCCGCCTCGGCAAGCATCTGCCGGACTTTCTCGGAGTTCTCGTTTGCCTCGGCGATCATGCGGCGTCGCTCTTCAAGCACGCGCGTCAGCGGTTTGAACGCGAAACGCTGGAGCAAAAACGCGACGATCGCGAAGCTGATCAGTTGCGAGAAGAAAAGCTGTGTATCGAACCCGAAGGAGTCGGCGATTCGGCTTGCCGTTCCGGCCAGACCTCCGCTTTCGCCATGGTCTTCGGTGGCGGTGGCGGCGGCGGCAAGAATGAGACCGTCAATCAAGCTGTACATGGCTGGGTTGAGCGCGGGGAAAGTTGGATTGTAGACCTCGATGGGAAAAGCGGAAGCGGCGCCCAGAGGGACATGCGCGTGTTGACCGGGCTGGTGGGAGGCGTTGCGACGTGTCCCGCCATGCCGGCGTCAGGGAAGTTACTGCGCAACAAGAAAGATTGCGAAGAAGACGATGCCCTCCGCGAACGCGGTGCTCAGGATAGCCTGAATCAGGATCTTGGTTGAAGCGCCGGGATTCCGTCCGATGGCTTCGACGGCTTTCGTGCCAATGATACCCACCGCAATGGCGGAGGCAAAGGCGGCGGCAGCAACATGCAGGTTACCGGTGAGTTGTGCAAGGAGATCGAACATGGTGTGTTGGTTTCGTGATGTGTTGTGTTGGGTTGTCATCGCGATCCCCCGCAGTCTTTGCCACGGTCCGGAGCGCGAAAATCCGTGTTTATGCAGGCGATGCGTGCCGTCCGGCCGGAGATTCGCCGACTCTGTGGTCCTCGGCATCTGACTGTTCGCTGCCTTGAGCGCCGTGCTCCTCTCCCTCTTCATGCGTGCAGATCAGAAGGGTGAACACCGCGGTGAGCATGGTGAAAACCAGCGCCTGCACAAATCCCACGATCAGCTCCAGAAAATAGAACGGGATGGCAATCAACCACCCCATTTGAGGGTGCAGTGTGCTCATGGTTTCGAGCATGTTTTCGCCCGCGAACACATTGCCGAACAGACGAAAACTTAATGAGATAGGCCGGAACAAAATCGAGACCACTTCCAGAATGCCTACAAGGAAAAAGACCACGATCATCAGCAGAAGCAGCAGACCTTTCGCTTCTCCCTTGGGGCCGAACAGATGTTTGAGAAAACCGCCGAACCCCACTTCGGTAACCGCCCAGTAGAGCCAGAGGACGAAAAAGGCGATCGCCATGGCGAACGTCATATTTAAATCGGCGTTGCCGCCGCGCAGCAACGGCTTGGTTACCTCAAAACCGTGCTCTGTCTGCGAACCCCAGCCGATGGAGCCGACTCCGGGCAGCAATCCCGACCAATTCACAAAAAGGATCAGCAGGAACAGCGTCGCGAAGAACCAGAACGTGCGCCGCGTCAGGTGCGGGCCGAGAATATTTTCGAGAAATCCGTATAAACTTTCCGTGATCCATTCCCAGAAGTTCTGCAACCCGCGGGGCACCGGGAGCACCTTGCGTGTGGCAAGCTGGGCAATAAGAATTAGTGCCAGCGCCGTGATCCAGACCACAATCATCGAGTTGGTCGCAACGAACCCGCCGATCTCCAATACCGGTTTGGCGTAAAGCGTGCCGGCCGCAAAGCAATCGCCCGGCCAGCCTGCCAGGCCGGCCACTGCGCCGAAACCCAAGGCAATGCGTGTGGCGTTGCGGCGGCGAAACGGCGCTCCCATTGGGGGCATCGAATCCGGGTTTTGTATTGGCGGGGAGATCTTCAAGCGAGCAGGGGTGGCTGATATTCCGAGCCCGCAAGGAAAAGGGGCTGTGCGCATGCAAGCAAGCGCGGAAGAGACCGAAAAGAGTACGGAAATCGCGGCATGACAAGCCCCAATTTGTGAAAAAAATCACAACCACCGGTTTTACCCCTGCTCGGCCTGCGAGAGGATCAAGGGAAACGCACCCCTGCCCCCGCAGACTCAGCGGGTCTGCCCGGTGTCGCCGTCCGGACTGGCGGCGCCCTGCATTTCGTTCAACGCAAGCTTTAGAGCCACGACCGAGATCTGAATCTCGCGGAACGAGATCCACAGCGAGCCCGCAAGCAGAAGCACGCTGATGGCAAAAAAGATCTCTCCACCGACATTCCACCCGGCAAACAATGCAAGCATGGCGATGGTGCATCCGAGCATTGCCAGCACACCCAGCGCCTGCATGTTGCGGATCATAACAACGCGGCGCCGCAGGTTCTCGATCTGGCAGCGCACCGTTTCGGGCGGGTTCACGCCGTGCTCGCTGTGTAGCTGGCGGATGAGGTTCGCCAGAACGACGAACCGGTTCGTGTAAGCCAGCATCAGGAGCGATATAGCCGGAAACAACAGGGCGGGGGTGGCCAGATCGATCTTCATCGAAGAGTGAAGGGCGGGTGCGGCCAGCCGGGCCGCATCAATCGCCCTCCTGGTCGACGGGGCTTAAATGCAGTTCTGAGCACGCGCGCAGGTAGGATGCTGCAGACCACGCCTGAAACACCTTGCCCATGGGGCGCCCCGTGCGGCCATGCACCCATTCGTTAAACTCCCATTCGTGGCGACGCCCCAGATGATTGAGCTGCGCGAGCTTGTGCAGTTCGCGCTCGGCAATGTCTGCAAGCCCAAGCCGATAGATAAAACGCACCCACATGCCCCCAATAAAAGGCCAGATGCCGCCGTTATGATAATGATCCGGTAAATTCAGAAGATTGACCGCGTAGTACGATTTCCACTCCGGATCGCCGGCATGCACCACCGGGTAAAGATTGGCGACCGGATAAGGCTGGTTGACGCCGACACCCCACATGAACCGGAATGCCGTGCGCGCGCGCTCGACGTCGAGCAGGTTCGTCAGGAAGGCAAGGACATTCCCGAGAACATCGCAGCGCCACGAGAAACTAAATGGGGAAATCTGCGCGAGCAGATACTGGGAATCGCCCACGGAAAATTGTTGATCGGCAAATGTGCGCGGTGCCTGACCGTCCATCGGCGGGCGGGTGGTGGGCCAGAAGTTCGCGAGCACCTCCGAGCGAATCCTCTGTGACCAGTTCAGGTAATCGGCGGCACGATCATAATCCTTTCGGAACTCCAGAAGACGCCCATAACAGACGTTTGCCCGATACCAGACCACTTCGTCGTAGAGCACATTGTAGCTGCGGCCGAACAGGTCGGTCCAATCGCCTGCCTCCGGGATTTCAAGCAGACCATCGTTGTTTGCGTCGTGGGCGCTCAGCCAGTTGATGCTGCGCTGAAGCGGTTCGGCGAAGCGTTCCAGCAGCTCCAGATCGTGCGTGCGATTGACATAATGATAGAACGCAATGATCGCCCAGAGCCCGCTGTCTATGGAGCAGATGCCGCCCACTCCGGAATAATCCGGTTCGCCACTGTCGATGCGCACATTGCCGGGGATCTGACCGTTGGGCGAGAGATGTTCGAAGAGCGTGATCAATGTGTTGCGCTGGGCTTCGCGGATATCCGCGTCTTCTATGTGCATGGTGGACACGATGGTGATGGAGCCGTCTCGCGCCCAAACGCTGCGATAGTTCTCATCGGTGCCGGTCACTTCGTTGTCGTCGAGAGAACAGGCGGCAAATCCGATGGGTGTGATGTTTTTGCGCACCACATCAAGCGCCCGCTCGTAGCCCTCGGCAATAAAGAGACGCTCCTCGCGTGAGAGAGCCCGCAGGGATTCCTCGTCGAAAAGTCGGCGCATCCCCGGTTGTTGGGCTGTGGCATGGCGTCCGCCCGCCACGGGCATCCCATCCTGCAACACCGCATAATGGCGGAGCCCTTCAAGGACGCCCTCTGCCATAACGCATGTGCTGTAAAAAATCGGTTCGATATCCACCAGGCTGCCGAAAAGCTCCGGCTGCGCATTTTCAACCACGATGCCGCGCACGCCATGGAGCCTAAACATGCTGGCGTCGTTGCCCGTATCACCGGCCACGAGCACCGCGTCGAGCGGCACGGCGATGCGCTCGCACAACCACGCAAGCGCCCGGCCTTTGTCAGCCTTCGCAGGCAGCACGTCCAGATCGCGCGCGCTCGAATAGACCAGCGTGATGTCCTGTCCCCCGGCTTTGAGCGCCGCTTCAATTGCCGCAAGCATGTCTGGCTCCGCCCGATGTAGGTGCCAGCTCGATTTGTATGGGTGCAAAAACTGTGGCGGTTGTTTCTCGATGCCGGGAAACTTCGCCATGATCGATTCGATGACGCTCCTGTCGAACCCTGTGCCGAATGTCCGATGGTAATCTTCGAGTTCTTTTCCGGCGGGAAAATCGAAAATCTGGGTGCCGACTCCCCCGATCAGATAATCCGGAGGGGGAAGAACGTCTTCGTTCACGAGCGAACGCATGTCGTCAAGAAGCCGACCGGAATTGTACACCAATACCGGCCGGTCGCGTTTCGGAATGGCAGACCAGACTTCATGGAAGCGGGCGGCCGATTCCGGGTTCCCAAGGATGGTGCCGTCCAGGTCGGAGCTGAAAAGACGTACGGGCCTGCTCATGGAAGCACGCAAAAAATCATGAAATGTGTGGAGAAGCCGTTGAGGCGTTGTGGCTGCAGGATCATGCCGGCTCCATTTCGTCGAGCGCGACGCCGCTGCGCCTGTTTTCTACGGCGCTTACCAGCTGCTGGGCGATGCCAGTCCATGTAAAAAGGCTTCGAGCCAGTTGTGCACCATTGTGCGCCATGCGCTCCCACAAGCGTTTATGCCGGAGCGGTTTAAGCATCATGATCCCAAGATCCGCAGCGTCGAACGTATCGGCAAAGAGCGCATTCACTCCAAAACGCAACACCCGATACAAGCCACCGTGGATCGTTACCACGGTGGGAGTGCCGCAGGCCATGGCTTCGATGGCGGTCATGCCGAAAGGTTCATACCGGCTGCAAAGAACGAATACGTCGGCAGCCCGATACGTGTCCGCGAGATCTTCCTCCGGCACATAACCGGAGATGGTGACGCGATCCTTCAGATTCAGCTCCTCAATCAGCGCCTCACATTCCGAAAGAATTTCGCGTTCCTCTGCACCGATGTTTTCCCCGCCAACAGCAAGATAAAGGCGCGCATCCGGAAGGCGGTCCGCCGTTTCCCGGAACGCGCGGATAAGCAGATCGTACCCCTTGTTGGTGGCAAGCCGTCCAAGCGCGAGGACAACCCGGCCTTCGAATCCCAGCCGGTTGCGAATAGCCTGCCGACTCGCGTCGCCCATTGGGAAAAACCGGTTGTCGTCGTATCCCGGCGGAATCATGCGCACCTTTTCGCGGGGCGTTTCGTAGTCCGCAAGCAGCAGATCCGTCTGCACCGGCGTCGTGGCGATCACAAGTTCGGCATCGTCGTAAATCTGTCTTTCGTAATAGTTGCGCTTTGAAAAGTTGAACTTTTCTTCGAACGAATCCTTGTCTTCTGGGAAATCGGTCTCCATCTGGCGCTGTTTCCAGATGCCGAGCGAATGCGGAGTGTGAACGTGCGGTGCGCCGAGCGCTTCGGCGAGCCTCTGGCCGGCAAGGCCGGCATCCCAGTAGTGGCTGTTGATAAACTGGTACTTCAAGCCGTGGCGCTGGATGAATCGGAGCGCGTTTTCTCCCCATTCATGAAGCTTTTTGTAAAGATATTCTTTGGGAATGAAATCCGGCCCGCCGCATGGCATGCGGATGATGCGCACCTGATCGTTGAGTGGATCGATTTCGTCCTGGCCCTCAAAACGCCGCGTCCAGATATCCACTTCGTATCCGAGCTGGGCGAGTTTCTTCGAGAGTTCCAGCACATAAACAACCTGGCCACCGGTGTCCGCAGCGCCAAGCGGAGGGTTTGAGGCTACGTAACCGTGCGTGGAGATCATGGCGATGCGCGGCAGTTGAGACTGCGCGTTGACGGTTTCAACACTCATGACTCCAACCATGCCCGCTCAGGCCAGGGAATGAAAACGGAAAATGCCCGCTGCAACCGCACGTCCCGGTGAGGGGACCGCTGTCCGCTGTGGGAACTCCGGGTTTACATCAGGTTTGCTGCGGTGTCAGCCATCTCGCTGCGCTCGCCCTTGAACAGGTTTATATGTGCCATCCACTGCTGCCCCTGCAGCTTGTTGCGCGTATAAACGAGACCATTGCTGTGCGCATCGACGTACGGGTTGTCGATCTGTGCCAGATCTCCCAGCAGGATGAGCTTGCTCCCCCTGCCCATGCGCGTAACGAGCGTTTTGGCCTCATGCGGAGTGAGCTGTTGCGCTTCGTCCACGATGAACACCGCGTTGGGAATGGATCGGCCGCGAATGTGGGTGATGGCTTCAATCTCAATGGTGCCGTTGTGCATGAGATGTTCCCATGGACGAACGGTCTTGCCGCTACCATTGCCGTGGCCGTTTCCGTTGTGGGACGGTGTTTCGAGGAACACTTGGCGTTCTGTGTTTTGCTTCGACGTTTTCCGGCCGCTTTGTTTTTTGTGCGAAAAATGCTCGGGTTTCTTCGGTTTTGTAAGGAGAAACTCCAGAGCGTCGCACGCCGGCTGGATCCATGGCTGCATCTTTTCTTCCATGCGCCCCGGGAGATAGCCGATGTCGCGTCCGGTCGGCATGATCACGCGCGTAATGAGCACCTTCTCATAAAGACCGGCCTGCACCTGTTCCAACGCCGCGCCCACGCAGAGAAGGGTTTTGCCCGTACCGGCTTTGCCGTAAACGCTCACCAAGCTTATCTCGGGATCGAACAAGGCATCCAGCAAAAAGTGCTGGCCGAGATTTGCGGCCTTTACCGTGCGCCCATTGCGGATGGCTATGGCGTCGCCACGCAAACGCAGGAACTCGCCTCCGCCAGTGTGCCGCGCCGGAATCCCATGGCCGGCCTGCTCGCCGTTGCGGATCAGCACGTATTCGTTGGCAAGAAACTCGCGGGGTCCATCCACAACGACGCGTCCCTGGCTGGCAAACGCCTGCAGCGTGTGTCCGGGCACATGGAGCACATCGTAGATTTCGTCGTCGATATTGCGCTGGGTGCGGCGAATATCGTTGTCTTCGACACGATCGGTCTTGTAATCCTGCGCCTCCAATCCCAGCGCTTTGGCCTTAAGCTGCATATTCAGATCCTTGGTAACAAGGATTGTGGGTGAGCTGGCGCTCGAGTCGGCAACATACGCCGCTGCCGCAAGAATGCGGTTGTCGGCAGATTTCAGGTCGGGAAACAGCGCGCCAAGCGCGATGAATTTTTCGGAATGCGCATAGCCGTTGAGCTGGCCGGTTCCGTAATGCGCCGCGGCTTCGAGTGCCACACGGATAGATCCGCCATTCTCAAGAGCGACGCCGCGCTCCATGTCGCGCCGGTCGCGGAACCGCTCCGAAAGTTTGCGGTGCACCTCGCGGGCATTGGCCCCGCGGGTGGTGGATTCAGCTTTAAACCGGTCGAGTTCCTCAAGGACTTCGACCGGAATCCAGACGGTGTGTTCGTGGAATTGAAAGATCGACTGGGGATCGTGGATGAGGACGTTGGTATCGAGAACGTACTGTTTGCGGCGGGACCCCGCTGCGGCGGTGCGCTTGCGTTTCGTCACGTTGATCGTTGTATCGGAAAACGTGGCGGAATGCAAAGGGTTGTGAACAAAATGTGAATAACTTTTTCACCGTTCTCCGGGTCGGGTGGCATCCCTTGCTTGCGTCACATCGTCGCGCCCGCTCTGTTGACGCTCCGCGTATCCCATTTCATGGACACCATTCTCCGCGTTCTCCGCTATTTGAAGCGTTATCCGCGTCTTGCCAGCGCGACGCTCACCTGTGCCGTGCTGGGAACGTTGATGGTGGTGGTGTTCCCGACGGTGACGCAGCTGGTGATCGACGTGGCCATTAAAGGTGGCCGACCCGATCTTCTCCTGCCGCTTGTCCTTACCGGCGCGGCGGCTTTTATTCTTCAGGACGGGCTCAACGGCCTTCGCATCGTGCTCAACAACAGCTTCGAACAAAAGGTCATCTACGATCTGAGAAGCGATCTGTACGAACACATTCAGAAGCTTCCACTGCAGTGGTTCGACAACCGCGCCACCGGCGATCTCATGACCCGTGTCATCGATGATGTAAACTCGGTGGAGCGCGTGCTTATCGACGGCATCGAGCAGGGTGTCGTCGCTGTATTGCAGATCGCAATCGTGATCGGGGTGCTGTTTATTTATAATGCAAGCCTCGCATGGATCGCGCTGGCCCCCGTCCCGCTGCTGGCGGTGGGCGCATGGATCTACACCAGCACGGCCAGGAACCGTTACCGACTGCAGCGTCGCGCCGCCTCGGCGATGAATTCGCTCCTCCACGACAACATCGGAGGCATCCGCCAGATTAAAGCGTATGTGCGCGAAGCGGCGGAGCACCGCCGTTTCAATCGCTCCAGTGCCCAACTTAAGGACGCCTCCCTGCGCGTGATGTTCGCATGGGCGATGTATCATCCGGCCATGACGTTGATGGCCTCGCTGGGCTTGGTTCTTGTCGTGGGGTTTGGAGGGCGCGATGTGCTCGCCGGACGCATGCAGATCGGGGAATTGGTCGCTTTTATCACGCTTGTGCGCTTTCTTTACGAGCCCATCGGCCGCTTGCACCAGTTGAACCAGCTCTTTCAGGCCGGCCGCGCCGCCGGGGAACGGGTGTTCGAAATCCTCGACGAACCGCCCGAACCCGGTATCGAGGAGAGCGGGCGTCAGGCGTCTGCCGAGTCCTTGCGCGGCGAAGTCGAGTTCCGGGATGTCACCTTTGCCTATGGCGGCAATGCCGTGCCTGCGCTCGATGGCATCTCTCTGCATGCCCGATGTGGCGAACGCGTGGCTTTGGTCGGACCGACCGGTGCCGGAAAAACCTCGCTCGTAAGCCTGATCGCCCGCTTTTACGAACCTTCAACGGGAACCATCCTTGTGGATGGTCGCCCCCATTCCGATTACCCGAAAGCGTATCTCCGACGGCAAATCGGCGTGGTGACCCAGGAAAGCTTCCTCTTTAATGGCAGCGTAAGGCAAAATCTTATGTTTGCGAAAGCGGACGCCGTTGCCGGAGAACTCGAGCGGGCCTTGCGCTCCGCCAATGCGTGGGATTTCGTAACGGCATTGCCGGATGGTTTGGAAACCGTGGTCGGCGAGCGCGGCGTCAAATTGAGCGTCGGGGAAAAGCAACGCGTCTCGATAGCGCGAGCCCTGCTTAAGGACGCCCCCATTCTCATCCTCGACGAGGCCACCGCGAGCGTGGACACACAGACAGAAGTGCTGATTCAAGAGGCGCTCGATCATCTCATGGCCCACCGTACCTGTTTTGTGATCGCGCACCGGTTGAGCACAGTGCGCAATGCGGACCAGATACTAGTGCTTTCCCACGGCAGAATCGTTGAGCGCGGACGCCATGAGGAGTTGCTTGAGCAGGACGGCCTATATGCGCGTCTGTGGCAACACTCATTCATCGAGGAGCAGGAAGCGCTGGTGTGAAGCGTCGTCGCGACCCGCTTTGAAGAAAGGTGAACAATGGGGTGCCGTCCGCTCATGTCCCGACGCGTTTACTCCGGGTCTTATGACCTCCCGCGTGTTGTCCCCGTTTCCTTCATCCACCCACACTTCGACGAACTCCAAAGATTGTCCGATTCCCACGAAACCGGGTCGTTCAAGCCATTTCCTTTCACTTTGCCGGCCTCGACCTTTATCCGGGACCCTTAGCTGCCAACCCCCACAGTCAAACCGGTAGCGCCTTCATCATAATTGACGCTGAACCAAAATAGATGCTGCAGGCTTTTACATACGGAATTTTAGTCGGACATGGCGGTCTGTCAGGAATTGTTGACTGAGCCCGCAGGGCACCTTAATTCCACAAAAAATGCGCGGGGACGTGCATTTTGAGCACGGCGCGCGATCCAATTTTGCGTGCACGCCACACCACCGTGCCGGTATGCTGCCTGAATGACCGTGCACCTCGATCTGCATTGCCACTCGTTCTTCTCGGATGACGGCGTCTCCGACCCATTGGAGCTGATAGATCACGCGCGGCGCAAAGGTCTGGTTGGATTGGCCTTAACCGATCACAACACGTGCGAGGGTGTTGATTACCTCCGGGATCGTGGCTGGATTCGCGATGACGGAGAGCCGGTGGACGGGTTCCTCATTCTTCCAGGCGTGGAAGTGTCAACTGCCGACGGCCATTTGCTTTGCCTTGGCGCGGAGCTTCCCAACATGAAAGGCGCGCCCGCGGCAGAGGTTGTCGCGGAGATCCATCGTCGCAACGGGCTCGCTATCCCGCCGCATCCATACGATCTTTTTCGCGCCGGCATCCGCGAGAGCGTGCTGGACGTCCTTGAGATCGATGCGTTGGAGGTTTTTAACGCGGCGACAACGTTACGACGTCACAACGATAAAGCGTTGGCTTACGCCACCCGCCGCGGGCTGCCGATGACGGCATCGAGTGATGCGCATCACGCGGACGTTGTGGGTACGGCATACACGATCCTCGACGTGCCTGTCCTAAATGTCCGCGCTGTGCTCGACGCGGTCACGCATTCGCCCCGCACCGCAACGCGCTACCTCAGCATGGCAGACAGCCTGAGGAAGACGTTCGCAAATCTTTTCCGCCCCTGCCGCCGACCAAAAGCGGCCGCCGCAGCGCAATGAGTTTTCAACTGCTGAATCCAGTCGGTGCCATCGCGTTCGTCGCGCTGGCCGCGGTGCTGGCAATTCACATGCTCCAGCGTCGCAGCCGCACGCTGCGCATCGCCACGCGCTTTCTCCTGCCGCCTGCTCCACGCGCAGGGCGGGCCGGCACGCAGCTGGAACGGCTCCGCCGTTCTCCGCAGATGTGGTGGCAGCTGGCAGCAGCCGCTTTGATGGCGCTGCTCCTCTGCAGACCGGTGTGGCGCTCGGATCTGCCGGTGCAACGCATGGCCGTTGTCCTCGATGAGAGCGCCTCCATGTCGGCGTTCCTCGCGGAAACGCGTGCAGCGCTCGATGCATTGCGAAATCGGATTTCCGGAGCGCCCGGTCGGTTCGAGCTGATTCTTTCTTCTTCATCCGACGGCCGCCCTCTTGAAGATGCCGGTCGCGGGGCGTTGCCCGCCAGCTATCGCCCCGTGCATCGCTCGCACGATCCCGCGCCCGCGTTGTCTCAAGCCCGGCAGATGGCAGGACGCGGCGGGGCGGCTGTATTTCTCACCGACGGCGTCACCGACCCAACCGGACAGCCAGATGGCGTGTACACGCTGGCAGTAGGGCGTAAGCTGGAGAACAGCGGCTTTGCCGGGGCGACAACCAATGCAGATGGCTGGCAGGTGTGGATTTGCAACTGGGGAGCCGCGCCGCTCACGCGCTCGGTGATGGGACCCACCGGCGAGATTGGCAACTTCGATCTGGCGCCGGGCACATTGGCCACTGTCTCGGGGACTTTTTCTGCGGAGAACATCCCAGTCGTCCTTGCGCTTGAGGCTGTGGAGGGCGGCCCGCCAGATCCGTTTCCCCTGGACGATCGAACGATTCTGATGCGGCCTGTGCCACGGCCCATCGCTGTGGCGTTCGCCACAGATCCAGCGCATGAAGCGCTGGCACGCCGACTTAACGACGCGTTGCCAGCAATTTCCCCAGCTGCAGATCCGGCTGCTGCCGATCTGGTGTGGGTTTCGTACGATCCTCTCGATCCGAAGTGGGTGATGAACCATGGCATCGTGTTTTTGCACGACACCGGAACCGCCCGCGGAAACGTTGCCATTGCACACACGATTCCGGAGGACGATCCCATTGTTGAAGGCCTTCCAATAAATACGCTTGTTGCGGCGCAGTCCCTGAGAATTCCGGTTAAAAACACAGACCGCGTGCTGGCATGGCAGGGGGACGCCCCCATTCTTTTCATCCGCAGCGGGGGTGCAGCGCGTCAACTCGTGTTCAATTTCGATCCGGGCTTGTCCAACCTTGGGTCCCAAGCGTGGGCGCCGCTGTTGATCCATCGCTTCGTGCAAACACTGCGACGCGATCTGCCTGGCACGGAACGCGTGAGTGTTTATACAGGGGAATCGCTGGACGTCCCCGGCCCTGGTCCCTGGGCGATACGTTCCGATTCGGACACCGTGGAGCACCGCTCCACGCCGGTCCGTGCCCCCACAGAGCCCGGTCCGTTCGAGGTCAACAACCGCAACGGCCTTGTCATTTCCGGCGCGGCACGTTTTGACGATCCGTGGGAATCGGATTTTCGCACCCGGACTTCCTCATCGGTCGCAGAAGTTCCGCTTCCCGAAGCCATGGACCGCACTCCCGCCACACTCCCTTTTGAAATCGCCGCAGCCATGGCCCTGCTGGCGTGTGCCATTGTATCGTGGGCGGTCGGCGCGCATCCGGCGCGCAAGTGACCTTCCAAACTTCCGATGCGTCTTTCAGATCCTTACTGGCTGTTTCTGCTTCTTCCTTTGGCGTGGCTGGCGTGGCGTCGCCCGCAATGGCGGCTGCATTCTCCCCTGCGCGCAGCGGTTATCCTGTGCGTGTTGCTGCTGCTTGCGGGCCTGCAGATCCGAAGACAATCGGAACGGCTCGACGTCTGGGTGCTGTTGGATCGTTCCGATTCCGCAAACCACATCCACGCGGGACTGGCAGGGGAATGGCTCTCGCTTCTGGAACGCGCCCGTCCGCCGCAGGATCGGTTGCGAATCGTGGATTTTGCAGGCGAAACGGCCGAGCGCACAACCGATGGTGAACCACCCGCCGCACTCGATCCAGGCAGCACACGCACCGCGCAAGCCATCCGCCATGCCTTGTCGCGGCGAACTCAGGAGCGGTTGTCGCGCATCCTCGTGCTGACTGACGGGTATGCCACCGAGCCGTTGACCCAGCTTGAACCGCTGCTTGCCGAAGCGGAAACTCCGCTCGATTTCCGCCTGACACCCTTGAATCTGGCTGCCGACACACGGATCGCCCATTTTCGGGCACCGCCGCGGACTAACGTCGGCCAGCCGGTACTTATCGAGTTTCAAACGGCCGGACCGGCTCCGGACCGCTACGTCCTGAGCCGCAACGGCACAGCCATCGCCACGGGCCGCGGACCGGCGGAAGCAGAACGCGGCCGGATGCGGTTTGTGGATCGCCCGCCCGGAGCCGGCGTTCATCGCTACGATCTGCGTCTATGGCGTGAGGACGATTCCCAGCCGCGAAACAATGCCGCGGAATTATGGGTGGAAGTCTCGGGCGAACGCACGGTGCTTGTGGCTGGCTCAGGGCCGGACGATCCCGTGCCCGATCTCCTGCGGCGTGGAGGCATGAGCTGCCAGTTGGTGTCGGATCCCTCGCGCCTCGATGCCGGCTCGGCGTCAGGGGCGTCGTTGATCGTGCTCAACAATGTGTCGGCATCAGAGTTGCCGGCTGCCTTTCTTCAATCTCTGCCGTTTGCCGTGACGGAACAGGGACGCGGCCTGCTAATGCTGGGCGGAAAGAACAGCTTCGGCGGCGGTGGATTTTTTCAGTCGCCCATTGACCCGCTGTTGCCCGTTTCCATGGAGCTGCGCCGGGAACATCGCAAGCTGGCGGTGGCGATGGCTCTCGTGCTGGACCGCTCGGGAAGTATGACGGCCATGACAGCGGCCGGCCGGACCAAAATGGATCTGGCCAACGATGGCGCCGCTCGCGCGGTGGATCTGCTCGGAGAATTCGATCAGGCGGCCGTTATTGCAGCGGACAGCTTGGCGCATATTGTCGTGCCGCTCACGGGTGTCGGTCCCAATCGGCAGACATTACGATCCCGAATCCGTGCCATTGAAAGCATGGGTGGCGGCATTTTCGTGCACACGGCGCTTCAGGCGGCTTGGGCTGAGTTGCAAAAGTCGGTCAGCGCCAACCGGCACATCATCCTGTTTAGCGACGCGGCAGATTCCGAGGAGCCGGGAGATTATCCCGCGTTGATCTCAAATATGCGCGCTGGCAATGCCACGCTCAGCGTTATCGGGCTCGGCACGCCTGCCGATGCGGACGCGGCCCTGCTTGAAGACATCGCGTTGCGGGGCGGGGGCCGCATGTTTTTCTGCGACGAACCGTCTTCATTGCCGGCGTTGTTCGCCCAGGAAACAGCGGCCGTCGCGCGCTCGCTTTTCGTCGAATCGGAAACGCCCACAGCATCCGCCTCCGGCTGGCAGGAGATTGCCGCGCGGCCGATGAGCTGGCCCACCTCAGTGGGCGGATTTAACCTCTGTTATCTGCGGCCCAATGCCGATGCCGCCCTCATTAGCGCTGACGCATACACCGCGCCGCTTGTCGCCTTTGCCAATCGCGGCACGGGTCGCACCGGCGCGGTGACATTCCCGTTCACAGGAGCTGCTGCGGCTCGAACTCTGGCATGGGAACACGCAGCGGATTTCCTCCAGACGTTCGCCCGCTGGCTCGCGGCCCCGGAGATTCCTCCCGGCCTCTTTCTGCGTACGATCCGTCAGGGCACCGTCTTCCGTGTGGAGCTGCTGCACGATGAATCATGGATCGCCCCGCTGGCGAGCAAGCCGCCGGTGCTGGTCACCGTTTCCACCACTCCCGGTTCGCAACCCCGCCGGATTCCATGGCGAAGCATGGCCCCGGGCCGTTTCGAAGCGGTCATCGATGCTGGCTCAAAAACCGTCTGGCGCGGCGCTGTTCAAACCGGTGAAGTTGTCTTGCCTTTCGGACCGATATCCACGGGTATTGATGCGGAGTTCGAATTCGACAAACGTGCAACTCGACAACTTCGCGATCTCTCGCTGGCCTCCGGTGGAAGCGAACTCACGGATCTCTCGACCGTTTGGGATGCGCCACGAGCCGCCGCGTGGGGACGTCCCATCAACCTGTTGCTGCTTGCTGGGATGGCTGCATTTCTCCTTGATGCACTGGCCGACCGGCTGGGCTGGCGCTGGCGGACGTTTTGGGTCGGCGGAACGCACACGTCGGCTGCCGGCAAAGGCAGCGGCGAGAAGTCAGCAGAAACTCGCAGTCTATCTCCGCATTCTCAATCAACATCGGGCCGACCTCCATTGTCGTCATCCGCACCGCCATCCCGAACTGCATCCAGCCCGCCGCCCGATGACACTGCGTTGAAACGCCGCTTCGAGCGGGCCAAACGCAGGCGGTAATCCAGTCAACCCACTACAGCCACAGCGCCGCCACAACAAACGCGATCGCTGTCGTTTGGTGCGCGAGAATGAACGCATAAATCATGAACCGTTCGATTAGCCTGAGTTCCGCAGCTTGAGAAGGCCGAAGTCCTGTTTATGGGGTTTTGGAGTCAATTGAGAGTGATTTTCTCCACTACATTTGCGACGATTTTGGAACCCTTTGGCAGGCGAAGTCCGAGATGGGCGAGCAGTAGGGCGACATCTTCATCGGGTTTTGCGACGGTGCGCAGCCGCATTGCGATGGGTTCTCCATTGCGTTTGACGGGCACGATGACGTCCACCGACCGGATGGTCTCGATGGCTTTGATCAACTGACGCGCGCTTGTTCCCAAGCCTTTTCACTCTTAGGGGACACTCTTAGGGGACAGGGCGACTATTGTAAATACCTTCATTTGCATGGGGAAGCGCAGTGGCAGCCGTGTCCGGCCTCCGAGAGACATAAGGCGGAGAGCGAAGCCCGCGTGATTGGCTCTTTCGGCCACGGATTTCCCGACCAGATCAGCGCGTGTGAGTCTCTTAAGGGACAGGGCGACTATTGTAAATACCTTCATTTACATGGGGAAGCGCAGTGGCAGCCGTGTCCGGCCTCCGAGAGACATAAGGCGGAGA
>CAZZCL010000005.1:48593-62707 GCA_964652295.1 uncultured Chthoniobacterales bacterium | reverse complement strand
CGCGCAGTGGACCTCGCGCTTGCCGCCCTGCCCCTTGCCGGAGCCGCACTCTGGAGTCTGCTCGTCGCCCGCCTCGGCGAGCCGCTGCCCCTGCAGTGGACCGATTCTTTAAGTTATTACGAGTTCGCGCCGTTTCGCACCCCGGCTTATCCGGTTTTTCTTTGGCTTACAGGCTGGATTGGCGGGGGGATTGCCATAGCAGTCATCCAGCTTGGCGTATTCGTTTCTGCGTCCATGTGGTTCGCGGCCGAGTTGCGCCGTCTCCTGCGGGCTTCATGGCCCGCGTTGCTTTTTCATGGTTTGTTCTGGTTCAATCCGGCTTACGCCTTTTCAGGCGAATTTTTTTTTGAACTCCCGTTTCGCGTTGCACCCGAAGCGCTTGCCACTCCCTGTTTGCTGGTCTTCGCTGCAATGCTTCTCCGCTATGGAAGACGCCCGGACGCGTCCGGTGCCATCATTCTCGGAGTGCTGGCCGGAGTTCTTATCGCGCTCCGGCCTGTCTTTCAGGTTCTTCTCCCCGCGTTGCCATTGATGTTTGTCCTGCCGCAATGGGGGCACACACAGCCAGGCTGGAAGCACGTCACATCGCGCACAATTCTTGCCTTCATGGCTATCGCTCTCTTCTTTTTTGCATCCAGCACAATTCAAAATCGCGTGCACGGTTTCTTCGGCACTCAGACGTTTCTCGGACGCGAATTTCTCGGCAAGACATCCATTCTCGCCCCCGCAACCGTGCCCGGGGACGATCCGACCGGTTTGATGGCTCATGTTCGGGAACGGGCCGCCCCCATCGAGAAGATTTGGGGGCAACTGAATCCCATCGAAAAAGCGCGGCTTGCGCATCACTTTGCTGTCACCATTCGCTGGAGTGGCGAGATCGACGCCTTGCTTTTTTCCAGAGAGCCGCATCTCGCGAAAAAGCCGCAACTTGCCGACCGCGCCATGCTCGGAACCGCCCTCGAATTGCTCAAAGCGAATCCTGCACGGTATCTTGAAGAAGCCGTGTGCCAATACATCTCGCTTTGGGCTTATGCCCCGTTTGCTCTGTACGACGGGGCTCCGCTTGCCCGCGCATTGGAAGGCGGCCCGCTCCAGGAAAAGATTTTCAAGCCGCATCGTTTCCCGGAACTTTACACTGATGGGCCATCGGCTCTGACCCCGTCGCCTGCGCGAAGAGCGCTCGGTTGGATTGCGCGTGGCGCAGGACTCGCCTTGCTTTCCCTCATCCTGTTTTATAATTTTCGCTTTCTTGGAGCGCTTGTCGGAGCCTTCAGACTCGATCCTCCCGCATGGGCAGCATGTCTCTCCGCTGCAATCGTTCAGGCCTATGCCGTCCTCGTTTGCCTGATCGAAGGCGGATTATTACGCTATCTGATGGGCGTTTATCCGCTTTTGCTGCTGACTGGCATCTGCGCGGTGTACGAGCTTGCGACGCTCAGCAAAAATTTCCTCTTGCACCGCAGCCGATCGGATGCACATTGATCCAATCAATCGCGGGGTGGAGCAGCCTGGTAGCTCGTCAGGCTCATAACCTGAAGGCCGCGGGTTCAAATCCCGCCCCCGCAACCACTCTAACCCATTCGGGTTGAGTTATTTAGGCGGGGTTCAAAAAGGCCTTTCAGGACTTGACTCTGGCGACCGTGAATACTGGACCCGCAAAACCGTGAATAAAACTGCTCCTATCCCGGGGCATTTCGCGGTCTGCCCTCTTCTCTGAATGGTGGGAGGATTTCACAAATTGGCTTGTTTCGGTGCTTTCCGAAAACCAACAAGCCATGGCCAGCCTTTACCGCAGACCCGATACGGAGAATTTCTCCATTGCGTGCTACCCGAGACCCGGGGCCAAGTTGGTGCGCGCCAGTCTGGGGGTGGCAGACCCCGTAGAGGCGGAAAAGGCGCGTCGCAAACTGGAACTTCTCTGCGAATTGGAAAAACTCACCACCGTCAAGATCCCGTCAAACGTCCTTGCCGCATTCGCTCTCTGGAATGATGCGCCACCGACCGGCTGCGAGGGTTCCTCGAAGAATGCCGAAAAGACGAACCGATGCCTGATCAACGACGCCCTTCGTGCGTATCTGGTCAGGGCGTCAGTCAGTAACGTTTCTCATGCCTTGGCTGACAAAATTTCCCGACTGCGACAATTTTTTGGTTCGGCAGCCATTGACCCGCTTGACCCCAGACCTGTAGACCGCCGCCGCCATGCAGGGAAAACGCCAGCAGTGCCTCCGTGGTTCAAAGGAAGGCATCTCGAAGAATTGACGGCAGAGAAAGTCTTGGAGTTTTTCAAAACCAAAAATTATGGCCTCTCCAGCAAGAGGCATTACCGCGAACTCTTCCATGGCCTCTTCGAGGTTGCCCTCAAAAGCGGAATCTACACCCCATCCAACCCCTACGCTGCAAACCCGGCTGATCATCTCCCGAGCTTCCAAGGCCGGGAGGAATCGATCACCGTCCTGAACGTGAAGCAGGTTGCCGCCCAATACGAGGCAGTGAGCGGGGATCCTGTTTTGCTCTTCGGATGCCAATTGATGATTGAGGGAGGATTTCGTCTCCACGAAATCCTGGCGCTGCGCCATCAGGACTTGGATGTGCAGAACGGGTTCATTCGACTGACTCTTCCTCAGGAGGGACGCTCTTCTACAACGACAAAATTGAAGACAGGCGAGCGAACGGTAACCATGCGGGAACCGCTGCGTGATCTGGTTCAGGCTTTCCTTCAATCAAAGGATTGGGACCCCATTGCCTGGTGCTTCTCTTCTCCGCGAGGGAGACGAATGACAAGTCACAGCTTTGCAAGCCAACTCCGGACCCTCAATCGTCATGCCAACCTCGAGTGGACCACGCAAGACTTCCGTCACACCTTTGCCACGAATCGAATCATCGAAGGCTGGAACCTCAAAACCCTCGCCCACGAAATGGGAACCAGCGTGCAGATGCTCGAACGCCACTACGCCGGCTATATTCCGCCGCCAGTGAGGGCGGCACTCACTTCCGAGCAACGTCAAGGATCGCTCGAAGATTCCTGACCTTGGCCTGGGCGGCAGCATCGAATTTGCCCTCCCTCTCCAATTCAGCCACGAAATCATTCAAGAGATCCTGTGCCTGTTCCCCGTGAGCAAGACCTTCTTCTTTTTCCCAATCCAGAAAGATTCTGGCTAAGTCAGCCACATCCAGATTGCCGAGCAGCATTTTTGCCTTGAGTCCGCAGTCCCGATAAATCGAAGGCATGGTAATGGCATCGGATTCTCGCGATTCCTGGTTTCCCCGGGTTCGATAGCCTGCTCGCGGCCGGAACAACTGCCGAATTATGGAAGGCTGAAAATAAACCACCCACCGGGAGTCATCCGCCTGCTCACCATTCTGAGCCAAACGCAGCACGTCGAGAGCTGCGGCTGCAAGGCCGACTTCATCCCGGAAAAAACTAAAACACGCATCCATGCGTTCATCGTGTGCAAGATAGCCGGTATCTTCCTTCTTTGGCCTGAGCGAGGCAATCGCCCGCTCTGCAAGGCTTGAGCACCAATTGGAAATCAGCGCCTCCCCGCCCTCCTTTTCCAGAACACATCGGAGAATCAGCCGGGAATCCAAAGTGTTCAGCAAGAGCGACAGATTTTTGTCAGATCCTGGATTTCTGGTGTCTAACGCAAAGGGAAGTCTTGAGAGGGGAAAAGTCGCCTCTCGTCCAATCTGCATGGCCAGATAGACCAACATCTCATTGGTTTCGGAGATCCGATTGGTGAGCCAACCACGTGGTTGTGCTCCTGATCCCATCCCAAGACTTTCCGAGGCGGCCACGAGCAGGGGTCTGCAGTCTGCAGCAATCGTCTCCGGTTGGTGAAGTGGCGAAAATAGAGCGGGAAACTGCTTGGCCGCATTATCCGCATCGGAGAAGACCGGCTCACTCTGCCGGGAAGGCGATACCTGTGGAGACACATGGTAAAGAGGCACAACGAAATGAAAGTGAAAATTCCCTGCGATCCAGTCCTGCAAAACATCTGGAAGGCAGAGCATTCCGCGCCGTGCGTTGAGAGCGATGAGGGGAATGGATTTTAAAAGCCGAAGAATAGGGAAGCGGGCACCGACCGAGCGCTGCACGTCACGGTCTTCCCGGAAGACGTCCGAAATGTGGTGCTGCAGATCGGTGACTTCCGCCTTCGCACTCACATCGTTCACCCGCGATTTCCTGAGAAATCCCCTGCGGCCGGGCAGTAAAAGGAGCTTCCAAATCAAAAGCGTGGACCAAACAATGGCTCTGCGGAAATTTCCTTTTCCTCCTCCCGCCAAATCAAACAGACGGTCAAGTTCCGGAAAATCTTCGGCAGAAGCCGTCGGTTTGTCCTCTCCTCCGATAAGCTGAAAGGCAGAGGACAAAGCAAGATTGCTTGCTCCTCTCCCACGCGCCAGCCTGCCCTTGGTGATGAGGCTGGCAACGTGGTGCTGAAGCTCACTCCGTGCAGCCGCGTGGTCGGGATTCTTCCTGTAGAAGTCGAAAAGTGTCTCAAATGCACCGGCTTTTGTGGTTTTCGGACTACAGCCGGAAAATCCCAAAATAGAGATCTCTACGGATGGCAACAAACGGCGTAGAATTCCAACAGCGCTGGCGTGAAGGGGCCCCGTCAAAAACCACTTGTCCTGTTGACTGCTTGAGTCAGTGGCGCGGCCTCTGGCCCCGTAGCCGTGGAACTGAATCGCGAGCGCAATGCGGTCGGACCGGTGTGGCGACTCAAAACCCGCCCAGGTCGCCTCACGTCGCCCTGCGAGCGAAAGATCAAGTTCAGGGGACCCGTAAGCAGCGGATTTTGGCAATTGAATCATTTTGGGAATCCAAAGAAGGTCAGCTCCGGATTGAGGTGCCGCATCCCAACCAAACATCGCAAAAAAGCCAGATTCGACTGTGGCAAGGTCAATGGTCCCGTCCACAGCCCCGTTGCCCATCGAACAAAGCTTTTTGTGGACATCAGCCGAACTCCTCCTCAGCGCTTTTGCCAACTCTTTCACCGGCAAAGAAAAACAACCAGCAAACGCCCCGCCTTCGAGTCGCTTTCTCGATAGGACTTCCATCAAGGCAGACCGCTCAAGGTCGCCTTATCCGCGTAGGGGCTGAGTGCGTTTCTCTCGCATAATCCTAAGAGTATATTGCCAAACTTCATACCACAGATGGTGTTCCCTCGCAAGACCACGCGGTCTGCGGAGGCGGATTCTGCGCGTTCTATTTCGTGCCATTCTCACTGACAAAATGACTTCCGTGCCGATCCGGTTCGAGCCCGAGAAGAATCACATCCGCAGATTTCAACGCGGCATCGCAGGCCATCCCCGTGCAGCAGCCCGGAGGCGATGCGATTGCCGCTTATGGTCTGGGCAGTTTCTACTTCGACAAAAAGCGTCATGAGGATGCCATCGCCGCATGGGAACAATCCCGCGAGATCGTCAATCGGTTTTCACGGGAACTCCTGATTTTGCAGCCTATCCAAACATCTGACTACAGAGACATGCTGGCCTCCATCGCACCCAAGGTGCCGCCCTATCTGCGCGAGACGTTTCTACGCATTGGTCACGAAAAAATTAACGAAGCGATGGTGATGCAACAAGGCTGTCGTTTTATCGAGGACATCTTGCTCCAGACCATCCTTTCCGAACGGACTTCCCTGCTAATGTTACCCCAAAAAATTGGCCGCTCAACCGGAAAAGCAATCGCACCAAAAGGAAGAAAAACGAGTCGATCAGAACGACCCTTTCTTCTGATGGGAATACCGATTCTTCACTGCACGAACAGCGAGAGCCTCCCACTTGAGGAGGCAAAAGACCGTCCGGAAACTTTGCACAATGCCTTCAGAATTTCTTTCCTGTCCCTATGGTCGATAGTGGCTTGGTTGGTGGCCGGTTTGCTTTTTGAAAGCTTGCTCGAAATGAGTGGCCGAGCTGAAGCCGCATTCGATGGCGATTTTGGCGTTTGATCCATCGTCGGCTTTCAGCCGACTAAAGGCCAGATCGATGCGGACACGGTCGATTTCCTCGTGCGGGGATCTTCCCAAGGCCTTGCGAAAGCGGGTCTCCAAGCTCCTGCGAGAAATGGGAAGATACTCCAGCATTTCATAGACCCTGAGCCCGGTGCTGGCTTTGTCCTGGATGATGCTGAGTGCTTTGGCCACGACGGGATCGTCCACTTGCAAGTGGCTGCTGGAAAGGCGTTCCACCGGGCGCAACGGCTCGACCAGGGTCTGCGGTGGAATGCGTTTGCCCTGTATAAGAAGGTGGAGCTTTTCGGCGGCAAGTTGGCCAATCTTGAAGCTGTTCAGAGGAATGCTACTGAGTGGGACGGAACTGAGGCTGCAAATCAATTCCTCGTTGTCGCAGCCAAGAATGGAAACGTTGTGAGGGACAGCCATGCCGAGTTCGGAGCAGGCTTTAATCACAGCGTGCCCGAAGGAGTCGCTGTAGGCAAACACTGCCAGCCTGCTCGGAGGCGTTTGGTTCAGTTGCCTGAGACGGGTCTTGATGTGTTTCATGCGGAGAAAGATGGTTTTCTTGCCTTCCACTTCCTTCTCCAACAGAGCGTGGGGCGGTTTGTGCCCCATTTTTTTAAGTGACTCAGCGAATCCCTGGAGTCGCAGTTTGCTTCGCACGCTTTCCGGACCAATGAACAAAGTCTCCGTGACAGTGGGCTGACCGAGATGCTCCGCCGCAGCCCGACCGAGAGCCAGATCGTCCACACTCACCAAGGGGAAAGGAAGATGTTCATCAGGCAGGGTCATATTGACGGCGGGGATTCCCTTTTGAGCCAGTTTCTCGGTTGTTGCGTTGTGGCGATACGATGTGAGAAAAACTCCATCGGCTTTCTCGACAGGATAGAATCCCCGCTGAAATGCTTGAAAGAAGTCGAATGGGTCGCTGATGAACTCCCAGTCTGGACAGTTGCGCCGGGCGTAATCCAAAATTCCGCGAATCCGGTCACGTGCCTGCTGAAAATAGGGGAGACCAAATTCGATGAGAATGCGCTTTTGTTTCATTTGAAGGGGAAGTTGCGCAATAATAATCTCCTGTCGCGCAGCGTCAAGGTTGAACCTTGCTCAGTAGAAGCGCACAGTGCGGGGATAAACCTCAAGTTCCACCCATCCCCGGTTCGTTTCAAGATCTCGCAAACCCATGCAGCTCGGCATTAGCTACTATCCAGAATATTACCCTCGCGTTGATTGGGACCGTCACTTTGATGTTTTAGCGGAAGGGGGCTTTCGGCGCGTCCGCTTTGGTGAGTCCTCCTGGGCGACCTTTCAACCTGCACGCGACGAGTTCCGATGGGAGATACTCGACGATGCCATCGAGAAGGCTGCGACTTTTGGGATCGAAGTGGTCTTGGGAACCCCGACTTATGTTCCCCCACTTTGGTTGGTCAAAGAGTGTCCGGAGGTTCTGCCTGTGGGGGTTGACGGCCGTCGCACGGTGTTTGGTGCCCGGCAGCATCGGTGCTTCAACACCTCGGCCTATGTGGACGCCGCCAAGGTGATTTCACACGCTATGGCGGAGCGCTATGGACAGCACCCAAACGTGGTGGCCTGGCAGATCGACAATGAACTTGGCGGGGAACAGAAGCGCTGCTACTGCGACAACTGCCGCCTTGCCTTTCAGAAATTTTTGCGTGACCGCTACGAGAGCATTGGGGAACTCAACCGCCGATGGAACACTGTCTTTTGGGGTCAGCAATACGAGGCTTTTGAGGATGTCGCCCCCCCCATCCGTTTCAACGCGGATTTGGAAATGCGGCACCATCCGGCTCTGGAACTCGATTTCCAGCGCTTCTCCTCGGATTCCATCGTGCGTTTCTGCGAGGGACAATACGAGATCATCCGTTCCTGCACCAGCCGTCCGATCACTCACAACACCGACAGCTTTTTCTGGGGAGACAATGTCGATGTGTGGAAGCTCTTTCAAAAGCTCGACGTGGCGGGAATGGACCTCTACAGCGACCGACCTTTTGAGGTCGCCTTTTACTCCGATCTGACCCGCAGTGTTTCAAAGACAGAGACGTTCTGGATGATGGAATACGGAACGCGCAGTCAAGGACTGGAGGCCGAGATGGAAGTGGCGGCACAGCACGGCTGCGATTGGTTGTTTTTTTTCAAGTTGCTTCCGTTTCCCTGGGGGCAGGAAATCGACCGCAAGGCGCTTCTCACCCTCACCGGGAATCCTGAGCCCAACTACCATGTGGTGCAAAATTGGGCGCAGCGAGGCCCGGTGCAACGGGCAACTCCGCCATGTTCCTCCAAAGTGGGGCTCTTCTACGACTTTGACAGTTCATGGGCCTACTTCGTCGATCAATGGCGTCCGGGCATTCCGGTGCCCGAACGTCAGATTTACCCGAAATACCTCATCGAGGTCGTTTATCAGGCCCTCTTTGAGCTGGATCTCTCTGCCGATCTTCTCTTCGAATCCGACCGTTTGGCAGACTACGAAACGGTCATTGTCGCCCGGCATCTTTTGCTCGATCCGACCCTGGAGGAAGCTCTTCTTGGCTACGTGGCCAACGGAGGCACCCTTCTGGCCACCAGCGACTTGTTTCGCCGCAATGATGACAACGCCTGGCTTGAGACCGTGCCGAAAATTTATCGCGAAGTCTTTGGCTGGCGAGCAGCTGATTTTCCAGATGACACTTCGTCACCGACAGCATTCCCCGTAATCAGGCAACGATGCGGCAACGGAACTGCCTGTATGCTTCATAAAGACTCTGGACAAACGGCCTGGGAATCCATGCTTTCAGCAAAGCCCGCAGAACCAAAACTGTGCGTCGCTCCAGAAGAGACTGTGACCTATGAACGCGTGTATGACCAGAGGGCAGCGACTCCTCCAATACTCCAAGAAAGTAAAGCATGAGTCTTCGCTCTCAGCAGGTAAGGCTCGTGTGGATTGATCCATCTCTGATACTTTCCGTCTTGCAACCCAAAAAGTGAATTTCCAATCACCCATAGTTCCCACCATGAAAAATAGCACCCTCCTCCGTTTCACCAAAAATTGCACCTTATCTGCATTCGCTTTATTGTTTCTGATGTCTCTGCCTTCCCTGTCTGCCACGGAGGAGATTTCTGAATTCTGGGAATCCGTGCGCGTCTATTCACCTGATTCCACTGGCGAAGGTGAAAATGTGGTAACGCAAGCGGAAGAAGTGAGTGAACCCGAGGTCCCTGGCGGGAAACGCGCTTATAAATTGCCCGCACAAAGCCGCACCTTCCTGCGCTTTAATCCCCGAAGTGATGCCAACGAACCGAGGGATCTTTCCTCTGCGAAAACCATCAAAGTGCGAGTTCACGCAACCAGCCCGGCGACTTTCGCGATTCGAATTGCGGGAGGAGGACCTTCTTTGGTTTGGAACCTAGGAGAGCATTCGGGGGCAGGCTGGGAGTTGCTTGAGTTGCATTTGGATGAGAAGTCGAACACTGCGGATGGTCAGAATAAACACAATAACCTTTCAGAAATTACACTGATAGACTTTCTTGTCACCGGTGAAGTCCTTGGAAACGAGGACTTCTTCGTGGCTGACTTGGTAGCAGAGTGATTGAGCTTTTGTCCTCAAATTACCTGTAACGAGCAGGGTTCCTGCGGGTTTGTTTATCCAAACAACCTTTCTTGTCTGGTGATTGCTCGCAGAACCGTGAAATTCGCCCATCGATCCATTCTCCGTCAAGGCTCTTGGCCCTACTCAAATATTCTCCGTTGGTGTGTGTTGGGCATTGCGGTTTGGGAAGTGGTGCCCGCTGCCCCGTAAGATTGGAAGCTACCAGGCTGCCAAGTATCCGCTACCGTCACACGGAGCCCTCTGGGCTTCATGATAACAAACAAAGTGCCTCTCTCAAACGAGAGAGTGGCACCTTGATTGTCAAGATATTATCCTCTGGGACTTAGCGGGTCCGCCGACGCAGAAAGAAGAGGCATGCCATGCCAAGCCCGAGCATAGCAAAGGTGGAAGGCTCAGGAATAACCGTCAACTGGAAAGACTGCATTGTGTTGGACAATCCGGTGTTGTTAGCGTTTGAAAACTTGACCGCGTTGATACTGCTTTCAAATGCAGGAGCGAGATTTGTTTGCGACGTAAACTCGGAACTGCCTACCAGATAGCTCACGTCCCAGCCGCCCGTGCCATCGCGTGTGTCCAGAACAACCGAGATTGTCGAGGGATTGACGGTGCTGCTACCGGTGGGCGTCAATGCCCCTACGCCACCAGTGCTATCGGCATGTGCCTCTTGCAGGATGGAATCAGACGTCCTCAGGGGGCGAGTCAACGACCAGAGAATCCCACCGCTGGAGGTGTTTGCACCAAGTGCGTCTGATGAGTTATTCCCCCCGGCGAAACCGACGCCCACGAAACCATTCCCGTCTGCAAAGTTGGTGGTCATGGTCAATGTGTAGAGGTAGCCATCTACTGGCTTAAAAGCGAGGGATCCCGTGTTCGTTGAGCTTGTGGGAAGAGTTCCGTTTTGAAGGATACCGGTGCTCGCACTCCAATTGCCGCCCGTGCCATGGGTTGCACTTGTGACTGAAATGTCCGGCGCAGCACCGTTCAGGGTGACAGCACCGCCGTCGAAATTATCCGAATACAGGATAGTTTGGGCTTGCAGCGCACCCGCCGTGAACAGCGCGATTGAGGTCAGAAGGATTGTTTTTATTTTCATGTTTGGAATGGGGTTTCTCGATGAGAAAGCGCTGTGGAGGGTAGGATTTTGAGTTTTCATTGGGGGCTGGATTTCGGGGTTATATGTTTAATAAATGAAGTTAAATTAAGCAAAAATCGCAAAAGGGTCAAAATATGTTTTGCGCCGTGAAGAATAGAAAATGCGCATTTTTGATACCGACCCCGCAGGCACAGAACGCAGTATTTTTCTAAAAACTGGTTCCTGGGCAGGGAATGACATTCAGCCGGAGAAAGGTGGGAATGGTTTCGGGCAGCGGCACGGTGGCTTGGCGGAATTCAACGGATCGAAGCAATGCGTTTTCGTAGCTATTGCGCGGGTTGAAGGTTCTCCCAGCGCACTGTCCAACTGCCGTCCGAGGGGAAGCCAGGCGCATGTTTGTCGGGAGCACCGTCCCAGCCAGCGGCCATCATGGCAGTGGCATAAAGGAATCCGCCGTTTCCAGGAAAATAGGCCGTGCCTGATCCGAGGTTGTTGCCAATCCAGCTGTATTCATTTTTCACGCTTGGATGAAGCAGCGCATCAATCGCCAGATCCGGTTGCCCGGTGCGGGCCGCCGCCATGGCAATCATTGGAAAATCCCAGCCCCATCCGGTATCCGCCTGCCATTCGTTCATGAGCTTCACCACCGTGGGCTTCATGATTTCCGGATCGACACCATCGCCGGGCAACATGCCGTATGCACCGATGTGACCCGGGTGGCTGACCAGGTTGCGATACCAATAGACACCGTCCTCGACGGGCAATGGTGCCATCTTCGAAAGGACTTCCTGCCATTTCGGATCCGGTTCCTCGCCCAGCCGTTTTTTCCATTCCAGAGCCGTGCGGAGCCCGTATCTCCAATAGCCGAGTTCGAAGGATGGAGGGTTGCTGTCTTCCGGCATGGTATGGTAGGGCTGAACAAATTCGTAGAAGCCCGTTTTGGGATTCAGCACAGGGTAGGACGCCAGAAAATCTGCGGTGGAGAAAACCACGTCACGCCATTTCTCCAAGGTCTCTTTCGATGGATTCAGTCGGTATTCCTGTTCGGCGTAGAAGATCGGGTGTGGCTGCTGCCAGAGGAGGAGCTCATTCGAGCCGCCGGGGGAATTCCGACCTTCCGGGTCGGTCATCTTCGGCCAGCGGGCCCCTTTGTAGCCGTTGGATGCGGCCCGCTCTTGCGCCTTGGGCAGGGTGTGACGATACCACCACAGGCTGCGGTCGAAGAGCGGCCAGCGGTTCCAAAGCGCGAAATGGGTGCCATGCCACCAGTGCATTTCGAGGTGGAATTTGCCATGCCATCCATTGTTAACCAGCGCCGCCTCCTGCGGTGGCAACGAGCCGGCTCCATTCACAGCGGTCAGATATTGGGAGAGAACGATGCGACGTTCGAGTTCGCGCCAGCGGGGATCTTTGCTTTCTGAAAGATCAATGGCACCACCCTTCTGCCAAAACTGCGCCCAATGTTGGGCCGATGCCGCTTTGACTTCTTCGAAGCTTGGGAGCGGGGCGTCAGTTTTTTCCGGGGAAAAGCTGCACACAAATTCGAGCACACCATCCTTGGGCTGGAGAATAAAGATATGCGGGTCTTTCTCGATCAGTTCCGCCGCTCCGGCCCACGCCAAATCAGCGAAATAGGTGTCCTGGTCCTGCTGGCGAACAAAGGTGACGCTGTTGCCTTCGCCTGCCACCATTTTGGTTGAGTGAGCCTCGGGTTTGTTGAATGTGCCCCCGGACCCACCCGGATCTCCATAGGGAAAACGGATCATCACGGAGAGCCGGTTGGTGTCCAACAGTGTCGACTTGATCCGGATGGCGACAAGGTCCCGGCTCGGGTGGGCGCAGGTCTCCACTTCGACATTCTGACCTTCGAGCACAAACCGGCTTGTAATCAGGCCGGACCACAAGTCCAAGGTTTGGTTGATTTCCGACAGGTGCGTGGGTGAAAGTCGGCCCCCGTCTCGAATGAGCAAAAAATTGCCGAGATTGATCCGGTGGGGATTTTCACGCAGCCATTGCCAGAGTTCTTCCTGCCCTTCTCGATCGGTGGCATACCCAACTTCCCGTCCATCCACTTCGTATTTCTTGAGGCGAAAATCTTCTACCTTCAGTCCCTCGGGAAGCGGGTTGCTGTGCCAAGCCCACTGGGCCATCGTGTTGCCGGCAAAGGTCTGGAGACCGGTCGCATCCGCTCCAAACGCAAACTCTCCATTGCCCACCTGCATCCATTGCTTTCCATCCACGGTCGTCAACTGCACGTTGTGCCGGGTAACAAGGGCTTTGCGGTCGATCGGCTTTGCGTGCTCAGCCAGTCCTGTGACGATGCTTAGGATTGCGAAGAATGGGATGAAGAGGTGGTATTTCATATGGAGATTATGGTGGTTGGCGAATGGTCTGGATGGGTTGGCAGGATTAGCCTCCGGCTTCTGCGGTAATTGCCCACACGCGGACGCCTTCTTTCTCGTTTTTGCGACCGACGTGCACGATGTCGATCCGGTCGATGGGCTGGTCGGGCTTTGGATTGACCCAATCGTAGCGGGACAAAGTCCGTCCCTTGTCAGTCCAGATTTTTTCTATTTTCGCAGGAAACCTCGTGCCTCGCGAAAAATCGCTCAACGTCGTGCCATAAACAATGGGAACAGGAACGACCGTTCCGTCGGCGTAATGGACGCGGTAATGCCCAAGCACGGAGCGATGCTCACTCAGGTTTCCGCCATGGAAGAAGTGCAACTTCGCAGCTTTCTTTCCGAGAGGGATTCCCCGGACTTCTCCCTCACAGAGAACGAACTTTTCCGGGACCAGCACCGGCACATCGCCGAGCTCACGATTGGGGCCCGTGGCCAGCAATCCGGGTTGACCATCGGCGGTCGGAACCAAATTGGGGACATCGCGGACCATCGTGTTCAGGCCGTTCTCAGCATACGCATTCAAATCCAAAGCAAGAAATCCCCCGCCAAGATCCATCGGCGGTCCAGGCTTCACGTCGGCGGCGTCCACGATAAAGCCCCGCACATATTCTTCACGTTTGGAAAGGATGTCGGAAGCCCGGTATGGTTGCTCGCGGGTGGCCTTTTCTACATAAACGGTGTCGGGGCCTCGTCCCACGATCATGCGTTGTGCAGGAGGGATGATGGGGTCAAGTGAGGTTTCCGTCGTCACCAGATAAACGCGCACGCCCACCGGCTCTAATTCCGTCTGGAATTTCCACCCATTGCCTGCGGAAACAGTGTGCGATTCCTCGCTGAAAAGCTCGAAGACCTGATACGTGGAGGCGGCATTCAGCCCAAGAGCTGCGGGATCAAGCGTGATGTCGAGGTCGTGAGCGCGATCTGCATTTTCAATCAGCATCAACAACGGGCCGTGATCGCTTCTGCGGTGACCAGCGAAGACCCCGTTGTTCACCTTGCCGTCTGTCTGCAGGGATGCTGCCGGTGCCGAGCCGGCCTTGCGGACGATATT
>CAZZCL010000005.1:0-48493 GCA_964652295.1 uncultured Chthoniobacterales bacterium | reverse complement strand
TGCCGTCTGTCTGCAGGGATGCTGCCGGTGCCGAGCCGGCCTTGCGGACGATATTGGCCATGAGATGACCCGTGGCATCCTCATCGTCGAGAAGGAACGGATAGCCTGCGAGAAAGTAGCATCGGCCCTTTCCGTATTCATTCATGATGACCATCGGCTTGCCCTCGGCGCTGGCGAGGACCTGGGCCTTGGATGAAGGCGGCACCGTCAGCGAAGTCGCCACATCCATGCGTAGAATATCCTCGCCCCACTTCACTTCCAAAGGAGCCCCTGCAAGTTCTTCGTTAGGGAGATTGCGAACCTCGACCCCTGCAACCTCCCCGAGCACTCCATACGGGTAAACGTCGTAGGCCTTGAACAATTCATCCACCCGGCCTGTGGGGCCCATCAGCACAAGGCTTCCGCCTCGCTTCACAAACTCCGCAAGCTTGGCTGCGCGGGCCTCGGTGATCCGCTGCGTGCGCGGCATGAAAATTGTGGTGATGCCGTCAAGGTCGGTGTGATCGAGTTGATATTCGGTATAAAGAACATATTGATCGGCATATCCATTGGCCGCCATGGCCCGGGTGACATTGTTTCCATCCTGATGATAGGACAGCGCAAAGTTGTAATGAAAGATGGCATCATCGAGAAGCAGCAGAGCGACCGCAGGTTTTGGCGGGGTGGAGCCGGCGATGACGCTCCCGAGTGACTCAAGCATTTTGTTGGTGTGCTGAGTTTCAAAGTATTTGAAAGGTTGGTTTTCGATCCTTCCCGGGCTGTAGTCCACATTTTGAAACTCGTAGGGGAAGCCTTGAAGATTGATAAAGGTCCAGATGTTATAGCCAGTGATTCCGGCAGCAAGGTTGCCCCAGATGTGACGCCGCATATAGGCAGCATCGACGTGATGTCCGTGGCATCCGGCATCCAGTTCATTGTTGATCCACGGCCCCTCGCCGCAGCCCTTTTGAAGGATCGCGTAGGAAAGCATGCCCGCGAGATCGACTTGAAAATCCCCGTTGCCCACGCTGAATCCCTTGGTTTTTGCACAAACCTCCTGGAACGGACCGAAGCCCATGGAATAATAAGGGCCATGCCCATATTCGTGATACATCGGGCGCCCGGTTCCGTCGAGTTTTTGCAAAGCTTCGACCACAGCAACCCATACCTTCACGGTCTGCGCCTTCCGAAAGTTATACCAATCCCAGCGGGCGACATTGTAATTGGCCAATTCGCGCTTCCCGAAATCCAGCGGGCGTTTGGAGACCGGAGGAAACACCTGACCCCAATCGGCGTAGAAGTCAGCCTTGTCACCGTAGCGTTGGCTCACTTCTGCCAGCGAAAAGCGCTCCTTCAAATATTTTCGGAATTCTTCCAGACTGTAATCGTCATAAGAAATATCCCCTTCGACGCGAACGTAGTCATAGGGCCAACGCTCCCCGCCAATCTGAACGTCAATCACGGTGGGTTCATTGCGGATGAAATCGAATACATCTTTGTATGTCTCGACCATCGCAGCGGCGTGGACTTCCGGGTTATGATGCATGCCCAGGATCTTGCCGAAGGGGATCTTTTTTCCTTCGTCGTTGATCCAGTGCATATCGAAGGACTCGGCCACGGACTCGGGAACGGTGACCCAGATGTTCAGCGTGATCTTCTGCCCCGCTTTTTTTGCCCGCTCGATAGCGGCCCCGAGCAGCGTTGGATCGAAAGGGGATACTTCCAGAAATTTCGGATGGAAGGCATAGTGTCCAACGTTGAATCCGGCCCGGGTGTAAAAGTCTGTGGCCGAACCGACTTGGTTGAGGGGCTGCTTTACGAAAGGAGCGAGGCTGCCCTCTTCCGTGGCCGTCCATGTGTTATAGCCGAAGTAGGCGGAGCGCTTCAGAAATGGCTCGCCGTCAACAAGCAATTTTCCGTTGCGCAGTTCGGCGCCGGTCTCCGCCATGACATGACCCGTTGACGCTGTCAAAACAAGCACTGCACACATGCTTGGAAGTGTTGAACGGAGCGTTTTTGTAAGGGTTGCGAGCAAGCAGATCGTCATATTTTTAATATCATTTTTCATGTTGGCGATCATTGGTAACCGACATTCCGACATCCGAAGCCAACGCCAACAAGTCGATGGAATTCAGGATTCCTTTGCAGTGATGGCCCAGATGTCGAGGGTGCGGGAGTCCCCGGTCTCGATGGTGATCACGTCCACGGATTCCACTTTCTTATCGGGGAAGGGATTCGTCCATTCGTAGCGGCTCAAATTGATGGAGCGGTTGTTCTTGTCTTTGACGGTTGTGACCGGGTGCGTCTTGGTGGGGAATCGGACCGGGCGGGTGGCGTCCTGCACAGTCACCCCCAGCACAATCGGGATCTGCACATGGGTGCCGTCTTCATAACGCACGGTGTAATGACCCAATGTGGAATCATCCGCTCCCTGCTGCGCGGTCTGGAAAAAGGTGAGCCCCGACACCGCCATGTTAACCGGAATATCGGTTACGCGATACCGGTTGGGCATGGCCACGTAACGACCATCCGACCAGAAGGGGACTCCACCAAGCGTGTTCTTGCCGTTCTGGAACCCGAGTGCCGCTCCGGAGTCAGTGGCGGCCTCGACGCTGCCGAAGTTCACGAACTGGGTGTCATCGAGGCTTTTGACCATTTTCGAAAGCGGGGACATCGCGACGGGTCCGAGATCCAATCCGTAATAACCTTCGCCGAGCGCTTCGGGTTCTCCTGCGCCAAGCTCGCGGGCGTTGAGCGTGCGGCCGCGCCAATAAGTGAGCGTTTCCCGCAGGGCAGTGCTGGTCAGGTAGTCCTTGCCCCAGCGGGATGCCTTGAGCTGCTCCATGGTGACGAGCGGCTCTTCCGGCGTGCGGGGAACCAAGTAGCGTTGGTTAGCCGGGATGAGCTCGTCCAGTGCCTTGGCTTCCGTGATGAGGAAGACGCGCACTCCGACCGGCTCCAACTCGGTGGTGAACTGGAAACCTCCCGCTGCCGACATCTGATGGGCTTCGTCGCTGAAAAGCTCAAAAGCCGAGTAGGTCTTTGCTTTGTCCAAACCAAGAAGCTCGGGATCGAGATGGACTTTGAGATCCTTGTGGGACTGGTTGTCGTTCTCAACCAGAAAAACCAAAGCCCCGTCTGGCCCGATCCGCCGCGAGGTGAAAACCGAGGTGTTTGGCTTGCCATCGGATTCCACCCGCACGGCAGCCGGGGCTCCCCCTTCGCTGAGCAGGGTGGCGATAAATTCTCCGGTGGTATCCGATTCATTCGTGACGAGCGGGTAGCCCGAGAGTGAGTAAACGCGGCCTTTGCCAAAGCTGTTGACAGTGGCGACGATACGACCGTCCGGGGAATTTGCGATGGCCTTTGCTTTGGAGCCTTCGGGAATCGCAATATCGACCTGGGTGTCGATATGGATGTCCCGTCCGTTCCACTGTGCCCGCGTGCCAGCGGCGGCGACCTCCTCCCGGTTGAGCGCCCGCATTTCGATGCCGGCTGCCTGACCGAGTACGCCGTAGGGGAAGGCCTTATGTTCTTTAAATAGTTCGTTGTAGCGCCCGGTCGGCCCCATCAGGATGAGCGTGCCGCCGCGCTCGACGAACTCCGCCAGCTTCTGCGCCCGCCCGTCGGTGATCCGGGGCATCCGGGGCAGGACGATGGCTTTGAGCCCTTCCATCGGGGTGTTGTCGAGGTGATACTTGGTGTAGAGAGCCAGATCATCCGCCAAGCCCCGCGTGACCAAAGCCCGGCACAGGTTTTTTGCCTCCGGGCGGTAATCAAAGGTGTAAGTGTAGTGAAAGAGCGAGTCGTCCAGGGTCATCAACGCGATGCGCGTTGGAGCGGTCTTGGAAGCGGGGAGCGTTTCGCCCATGGACTCCAGCATTTTGTTGGAATGCAGGATTTCGAAAAACTTCGGCGGCATGTTCTCGTAGAGCTTCGGGTCGTATAGCATGTTGTCCATGAACTCGGATTGCGCACCCATCAAATTGAAGAACGTCCAGAGATGATACCCAGCAGAGCCCAGCCCGACATTGGCCCAGAGCGTGCGGCGCATATCGGCGGCATTGACGTAACGCCCGCCCGTGCCGGCATCGAGTTCGTTATTGGTCCACGGGCCTTCGCCGCATCCTTTGACCATGATTACTTGAGAAAGATAGCCCGCGAGGTCGCCCTCGAAGAACCCGTCTCCAACCGAGAAGTTCTTCGTTTCGGCGACGATCTCGGGGAACGGATGCCATCCCATCGCTGCATAGGGACCGTGTCCATGTTCGAAACTAAAGGGCCGACCGCGCCCGTCCATCTCCTGGAAGGTCTCGATCATTTTCACCCACACCTTGACCCCTTGGAGTTCGCGGAAGCGGTGCCAGTCCCAGCGGGCGACATTGAAGTTCGCGAGCTCCCGCTTTTTGAAATCGAGCGGACGCTTCGAGATCGGAGGAAAGACCTCATCCCAGCTGGCATAAAAATCGGGACTGCCTCCGTAACGTTGCGAGATTTCTTCCAAGGAAAAGGATTCCTGCAAAAACTCCCGAAATTTGCTCAGGGTATAGTCGTCATAGGAAACCTCTTTCTTTGCGCGGACCGAGTCGTAAGCCCAACGTTCGCCACCAAGTTGGTAACCAATCAGGAGCGGTTCATCCCGCACGGCATCAAACATCGGTTTATATGCACGTCGAACAGCTTCGGCGTTTTTCTCGGGGTCATGGTGGATGCCCCAGACCGATGAAAGTGGCAACTTTTCCCCTTCCTCTGTTACCCAATGCAAATCCATGTCATCCGTAATGCTGGCGGGCGCGAAGACCGGAAGGTGAACGACCACCTTCTGCCCTGCTTTTTTGGCGCGGCGAAAGGATTCCAACGTCAACTCCGGATCATACGGCGTGTCCACGGACCAATGATGCAGCCAAGTGGAATAGTATCCGGTATTGAATCCCGCCGTGGAATAAAAGTCATTGTGCGTGCCCACCTGCTCAAAGGGGATCGACATGAAATTCCCGAGACTTTTCGTCTCGTCCATCGTCATCCAATGATTATAACCGAAGAAGGCAGCCCTTACGAAGTAAGGCTTCCCACCGACATAGCGGATGCCATCTTTGAAATAGTGCCCGAGTGGTTCATCCGCTGCAAACGCGGGAGCAAGCACGATCAACGCGGCAAAAAGCACGGACATTTTGCGAGGCAAAAAGGATGAAGAGTGAGGGATAAAAAACGATGGTTTCATAACGATAGTCTGAGGAGGAGAAGAGGAGAAATTGAAATCCAATCATACACTGCGGCAGCAGTGAGGCAATGGATTGCGTGCGCTAAAGTAAATGTATTTTGCGCACAACTCAAAAGGGGAAATCTTCGACTGAAGATCTCACCTACCCGACACTTCCCAAGTTGTGCGGATCTGGTTCGATGCGAGTTCAAGGAGTTCCAGATGGGCTGCTAACATCCGACACTGATAGGATGTGGTTTCCTTGCGAATGACTTCCCGCGCCAGAAGTTCCCGGGCTCGTTTGGTGGAATCTGTTGTTAGCGACTCAACCAGACTCGCGACTTCATCCAGCAAGTCAAAGATTCGTTCGGGGGATCTGGAGATCAGGTTGCCGAGTTGACCCAAGCGGACGAACACCGGATCATTGGCCAGGGGAAGGCCCCGGCTTTCTTTTTCGAAAAATGCCCGAAGCAGTCGAATTCTGGATTGGAGAGCGGGAAAGCCATTTGGGAACCCCGAGGGCCACGTGTGCGCCGTCACCTGTAAGATATTGGTTTGTGTCAGGTCCAATTCACCGGCGTTTACCTGCAAGCGGAGCGAACTACCATCATAGTGAGAAGCTTGGATGACCGACCGACCGTTGGTCTCAACGGAGATTGGTGGAGGAATGAACGAGAAAATCACAAACACCTCGCGCCGCGTGAGCATTCCGGAGTAGCTGCCCTGGATGGGATCGAGCGTAAGGGTGAAACCCTCCGGGCCTTGGCGTAGAGAACAGGGCAGGACGGCGTGCTGCCCGGCAAGGTAGCCCTGCGAAATTCCGTCGTCCTCATAAAGATCGAGATCGCCATCTGCTCCGGGATAGACGCGGAGCGTCAGCTTGTTTCGAGGTGAATTCCCCAGGCACAGCGGTGCGGGTTGCTCCGGGATCATTGTGCCGGGCCGCACAAAAACGGGAGTCTCATGCAGGGCATACGCGTTCACATGCCAGCGGCCTCCTTGAACCAGGGTGCCGGTCTCCGTATCCCACCAGTCGCCCCCCGGCAACCATACCTTCGACTCGGCAAGTCCAGTGTGAGAACTGACAGGGGATAAGACTGGGGCAACGATCATTTTCCCGCCGAAGAGGTATTGATCCGTTGCTTGGTAGGCTTCGTCCTGCTCAGGAAATGCATAATACATGGGGCGCACGAGGGAGATCCCTTTCCGAGGCAATCCCGACATTTCGGAATAGATGTAGGGTGCCAACTCGTAACGCCGACGGATCGCACGTTCCATGATCTGCCGGAAAGGCGAAGGATACTCATCGAGCCGCCTGTCGATCAGGCCGTGCGTTCGAAGGATCGGCGAGTAAACGCCGAACTGGAGCCAACGGGTGAAGAGTTCAGGATTCAGATCTGCAAAGTGGTGGCCGCCGATATCATGACTCCAGTAGCCAAAAAGCACATTGGCCGCCGTCGCGGTGAGATGCGGTTGGAGAGCAAGGGATTCCCAGCTAATGACGGTATCGCCGGAAAAGCCGATGGGATACCGATGGGAACCGAGGCCGCCATACCTGCTGAATACCAATGGGCGGCGCTCTGGATGTCTCGATTGCATATCCTCCCAGTGAATCTCATTCAACCAAGGAAGGGGGTCCAAGCCTTCGATCGAGGTTTGCTCGCCCTGCTGCCAGTCCATCCACCAGAAATCGACCCCGGCCTCTTCGTAAGGATGATGCAGATGTTTGAAATATGCCTCCATCCACTTGGGATCGACACAATCAAAGGGCACCCGCTCCGTTTGCCCGGCATCCAGATTCAACTCCGAACAAAACGCAGAAAAGGCATCTTCATGTTTTCCAACGCCGTCATGGGGATGCAGATTCAGGCTGATGTGCAGCCCGCGTTCTTTCAACCAACCGAGAAATGTGCGCCAATCTGGCAGGAGATTGTCATCCCATGAATACCCGGTCCAACCCTCCTTGTGCCAATCCATGTCGATCACGAGCACATCCAGAGGAATCCCGCCTTGTTCGAATCGTTGAACCAGTGTTTTGAACTCCTCTTCGGTGTAAGGATAATAGCGGGAATACCAATAACCCAACGCGTAATAGGGGATCAAGGGAGCACGTCCGAAAACTCGCGAGCACTCTTTCAGGGCGCCGACATAGTCGTGTCCATGGGCGAGAACATACCAATCCCGTGCGCCTGGATCCGTCCGGCGGGCCGGCCACTGAAACGGCGAGTCCGGCTTCTTCTCATACACAATGTATCCAGAGTCATCAAAAAAGACGCAACCGGAACGGGACAACAAGCCCATACCCAGAGATTGCTCCTCGGAATCGGACGGGTTCCTGACATAGGGATTGCTGAATTTCCGGAGCCCATTCATCCCGTCCAGTGTGCGCAGGGTGCCGCCCAGATTGCCCGCGTCGCTCGGATCGAGGCGGCGCTCAACCCAGTCTCCGTTGATCAACACCTCCACGCGGACCATCTCCGGTTGCGGCGGAACGTTAGCGTCCGGAAGGTCGATCTGCATCGAAGGCGTCACAATTCGGATCCCGTCGGTTGTCGGCGTTGTCTCATACGCAACCTTGGGAAGATTGCGATGGACCACCGCGAAGCTACGCCGATCTTCAAATTGCCCCGTCTCCGACCACTCCACCCTCGCCATACGCTCCGTGAGGAGGGTGATGCGGAATGCTCCGGTTGTGACTGTGTTGGCGGAATTCGGGAGAGGATTGCATTCGTTGCTCCCGTTTTGTGTTTTGGGCATAATTTCAGAATTCTCAGATGATTTTCTACAATTGTGAAGAAAGTGATTTGTGTTGGAGCAAAAGTTGGAGGTTTTCGATAAGTGGTTGAAGTGGTCGCCCCATCAAGCTCGAGGAAGGCTCTTTCTCGGCAAGTGAATGGACGAGTTTATGGCTGCGTTTTGATAAGGGCATACTGTCGCTTTATGGGAATGGCAGCATCGCGCATGAGTTTTCCAAGTTTCTCATAGTCCTGATCAAGCTTTTCCCTGCTGCGCACGGCCTCAAGCGCGACCTTGAGTGACGTTGTATTTCCTCCTGTTGCTTCTACCTGCTCGATCCGGTTTAGGATGGACCGCTCGATGGCGGCTTCATCCATCGGATCGATTTTCTCGTATTTTGCAGCCGCATATCGTGCCGCAACCCCGGATCGGATCCTAGCGCCGAGCCTCGACCTATCGGCAGCCAATCTATAAACTTTGAGGGCTTGCTGATACTGTGGAGTCTTGTCATTTCCACCAAGATTGATGCCGTCGGCAAACTCCGCGTCGGAGAAGGTTCCAACGATCCTGTTATCGATGCTCAATTCGTAGTGACCCGGAGTGAGCCTTTGAAGGGAAATTATCTCTTGGCTTAATTCCTCGACCAGTGGAATCACCTGCAGAGCAGCGACTCCATTTTCTGCAACAGCGAACGGCAGTGCTTCGCTTGTATAGTCAAAACTTACAGTGTCTGACGTGGCACGGATGTCTTCCACCTCCGATCGGAACGTCCTCCCCGCATCGCCTGTTTCCGCGTTGATCTCGATTTGGCTGACAACGGGTAGATGCCCTTGAGCCTTCAGGAAGAGATAGGCCATGATCCAATGACCCGGCATGTAAGGATGAACCCGATCGAGCCCGCTGGTTCTGCCTAATTTGAGCAGTGAAAAATCTTTCTGTGCTGCTTGCTCTCTGGCGTTGAGCTCTCCCAGCACGGCATGAAAATCGACCCAACCGGTTTCACGGCGAGAGGCTTCGGCCCGCACCCATTCAGCACAAATTCCCAGCGCAGCATTAACTCCTTTTAAAATGAGTCCATCGTCTCCCGTTACATTCGGGCTTTCTTCATAAATCGTAGGAGTCAGGAGAATGAGATTAGAACCGAAATCCTGGATCTTATCAAAAATTGCACCCATATTGTCGCGATAATTTTGAAGCGCGGCTTCACGCGCTGCATTTCGGTTGTCCGGAGATGCCGTTTTTATTGGCTTATAAAGTCCGCGATTAACATCGTTCATGCCCAGCATGACGACGACTAAGTCCGGCTTGTGGCCCAGGACATCGGTCTGTAAACGGTAGGCTTCTGTGCCGAGGATACTCTGCGCTGTGTCTCCAGCGATTCCGCAATTCCAAAACGTTATCGCACGGTCTGGGTAACGTGTTGCATAGAAGTATTCGATGACGGTTTGATAGAGAGCCCCTTGGGTGATACTATCACCGAGAAAGCAGATCGTTTGTCCGTTCTCAAACATTGGCGCGCGTCCAAAATCCGGCAAGTCGGCACTCTCTGACGTCTTTTGCGCATGGATAGGTGCGATGTTCAGACCAAACACTAGAATAACAACAAAACTTATGTTTTTCATTTGGATAACCTTCAATGGAAGGCTTTCAGCAATCGCAGATGTTTTCATAATCCGATCTAAATCGCACCGCTGAGAAACAAGTTAATTGTGTCTGATCAAGGCTCGGAAGTTTTTGAGTATGGGACTCGCTTTTCTCCAACCTTGACCTGCCAATCCTTGAGCAGGGCTCGATGCCTCTCGATTGCTTCCTTGAGTTCCGGTTCACCAACGAGATTAGTCATCTCGAACGGGTCTTCCTGAAGATCGAAAAAGGCCTCCTCGTCATGCGTGGTAAAAATATATTTGTAACGATCGGTACGGACCATTCGATGGCCGGTTCCGAGCCGTCTCTCCGGCACCCCGGCCGATTCGGCAATGATGTGATCGCGAAAGGGCGCATTCGGATTCTCCAGCAGCGGTCGCAGCGAACGCCCCATCAGGCTGGAGGGAGGCTCTTTGCCGGCAAGCTCAAGAATCGTGGGGTAGACATCCAGGTCGGAAACCAGTGCCTCGCTGACCGCTCCCTTGTTTGGAAGCAGGGGAGAATGAATAAACATCGGCACCCGGACGGACTCTTCATGCATGGTCACCTTGTTGCCCAGCCCGTGATTGCCAAGGAAGTAGCCGTTGTCCGACGTGTATATGATGATGGTATTCTCGTAAAGCCCGGCCGCTTTAAGCTGCTCGATCACCTGCCCGATCTGGTCATCAAGATAGGAGATAACGGCATAATAAAGGCGTTTGGCACTTTGAATATCTTCCCGGGTCCGGGGCGGTCCTGCCATCAGGCCTTTGACGCTTCCCGGACCGACGCTCATGGGTATCTTGCTGTCCCTGAAGAAATCCGTCCCTTCACCGGACTGATTGTAGAGGCTTTCCATCGGTGGCTCGACCCGGAAGTTGGGATCCTCCTCGAATGTTTTCCCGGCATAGAGGTCGAGATACTCTTGGGGAGGTCTCAACACAAGATGGGGTTTGTGCGGTGCCAGCCAGAGGAAGAAGGGGCGGTCGCTGTCTGCGTGGTTCTGAAAAAAATGTTGAGTAAAATTCAAGAGTTCCGGATCCGTGACATCTTTGGTTTCCTCTCCTTCCATGAATCCGTAGGTTTTGGGGTCTCCGAGGTGGGATTTTCCGTGAAAGGCCGTGTGATACCCAAGTTCGCTCATGGCCTCTGGGAGCGTCTTGAATTCTTTCTTGCGGATGACCCGTTCATTGAATCTGCCCACATGGAGGGCCACGCCCCCGTGTTGCTGGGGGTAGGCACTCGTGAGAACAGATGCGCGGGCCGGCAGGCACAGCGGCGAAGTGGTGAAGGCACGATCAAAGCGGACTCCATCCGCTGCGAGACGATCAAGGTTTGGCGTGAACACCTCGGGATTTCGATACCCAATGGCACTATAGGTTTGGTCGTCCGTGTAGATGACCAAGATATTCGGACGCTTGTCGGCGGCAGCGAAGTTTATATCGGCATTTGAGGTCTCCGCCCCGACCCGAGCGGCAGGTAGGCAGAACAAGCTAACGCCCAGAAACCATGCCGCATAATTTGTAATGATTATTTTCATACTTTTATCACTCTTTGTCATTAACATTGTCTATAGATCTATATCGGTGTTCATGGATTCGATTTCGCGATTCTGATTTAACCAACCTAATTGACCGTGAATCTCTTTTGATTATCCCCGTTCCGGGTAATGATGGCCTGACGGGTGTCCGTGCGTCCGTCCGGCATCGGTATGGATATCTCATACTCACCATGGAACCCGCGGAAAGTCACTCGCCCCTGTTCATCGGTTTCGAGGTCCACGTTTGTCTTCCATTCCTGGTTAATCAGTTGATCAAGGCGGTCATAGACCGGTTTCGGGTTGTATTGCTCGTCAATCAGGCCGCCCTTTGGCTTCCAGATATCCCGATCACTCAATCCCCACCAATTGATTGAGGCCACAGACGGGTGGCCAAACCAAATGCGGTAATAGAACTCGGCAAAATCGGCCTGCGCCTCCTCAGTCCAATTTCCCTCGCGCCAACCGCCTTTGATCGGCTCGCCGTTGGACACCGCAATGACTTCCGTGATGTGGATGGGCAAATCCAGTTCCTTGAAAAGGTCCAGGGTCTTAACGACGCGCTCGGGCATCCACCAGACTTCCTTGGGGGCGTGGGACTGGAACCCGACGGCGTCTATTGGCGCACCACGTTGTTGCAGGCGCGATACGAGCTGATATAGGCCATCCCTTCGAGCTTTGTCCTCATACATGCCTTCATCGTTGAGGATGAGCGTGGCCTGGGGATTGGCTTCCCGCGCGGCGCGAAATGCTTTCTCGCAGAAATCAGCCTTCCCCGGCGCGCCCGCGCGCAGCCACCAGGCGGCTTCATTGTAAACATCCCAGATGTCAATTCGCCCTGCGAAGTGGCTTAGTTCCCGTCTAACGCGATCAAACTGCATTTGCTCGACCTCCTCCTTTGAGTATCTCGGCGCGGTGGTGACCACCTCCCTCTGCTCGCCGGTTATCATATCCACCTCGGTCCGGGACGCCTGGGTCAGCCATGAGGGTTGTCCGGCCGGGTGGCATTGCCACACCAAAGGATGCCCCTTCGTTGTGATCCCCCGTTCTCTGCACCAGTCGAGCGTTTGGGTCAGCGATTCATGCTGTGGATCTCCCTGCGTCTTCTCGTAATTAGCCCAATAGAATGGCAGAATTGCGAAGTTGAAAAGCCTGCCGAAGCGCTCTTTCCAACGTTCCTTTTCGCTGCTGCGGGGGAGGTCGAAGGCAATGCAGCCGAAGAGGAATTCAAGCTTCGTCTGGCGAATCCGCACCGGAACCCCGGCCAATGGTTGGCCTTGCGCATCCACAAAGATGAAGGTCGCATCCGCCTTCCGGTGCTCCTCCGCCCCCTGCCTGGCTTTGGCCAGATACTCAGCCTCGACCTTGCTTCTTTCCACCTCCGGGCCCGGAACCTCTGGAATCGCCGGAAGATTCCCTTCAGCAGCCGCCGTGACCGACGTGGCCACGCACCATATGGTCAGAACGATGATATTTGTAATCTTTATATAATTTCCATTCATGGCTTTGCCTCGCTATTTTCAGTGGTCATAATCCGCACCTGGCCGAGCAGACCAGCCGGCAGCAGTTCGCTCTCGCCACTCAGGTGTCGTTCGAAAAGTTTGTCGCTGAAGTTGCTGACAAAAGGTTCGGGCCCTTCGATGCCTTTGATGCCGCGTTTGGCGCCCACAAGTCGATTCCACCACGTATTGGCAACCGTGATTTCGAGTGTGTTGCTTCCTTGGCGCACGGCATCGGTCACGTCCACGCGATAGGGTGGCTTCCACAGCTCCGGAAACGTTTGGCCATTCAATGTCACTTCGGCGATCTCCTCAACTTGCCCAAGGTCCAAAACAACACGCCCGTCAGCTGAGTGATTCGCATTTCCGTCAAAGGTGAATTCCCTGCGATACGTCGCGGTGCCTGCAAAAAATTGGACAGAAGGGTCGGGGTCTTTAGACCAATCCTTCAGCGTGTCGAAGGCAATTACTTTCTGAGGACCGCCCGATTTTGGATCAAAGGTCACGTTCCACGGACCGGTGATCTCCTGGATCGGTTCCAGGTTTTCTGCCTTTTCGGCCACGGCCTTGACGGCCCCCGGAGTGGGTTGATCGCGAAAAACAACGAAGATGGAACCATGAGGTTCGAGAGTTATGGGAACTTTGGTGCCTGAATCCACGGATTCGCCAGTGATCGATTGGATCTTCCCGAGGTCTGCGTGCCAAAGTTCCACAATCGGCCGTTGCGCCCGGAAAACCGGCGTGATGGTTTGCGGTTTGTCGGTCTGGTTGGAAAGAAAGTAGAGGTCCGTATCGGGACTCTGGCGATGAAGGTAAAGAATCTCCTTCGGGTTGAGCCCAGACACGTCCGGCGGCACGCTCGCCAACGCTTGCTTCAAATCCTTACCGGAGAGAACCCGGTCTTCGATTTTGGTTGCCAACTCGCGGACCCTCTCATCGCTGGCCGGATAGTTTTCCAAGCTCGGCGAACGCTTCGGCAGAGGCCCAAAGACGGGCAGTCCTGCCTCGACAAAGCCGACGATCCGTTCCAGGACTTCGAGACGCATGGGCTCCGACGGAGGCAGGACAAGCAGACGATAGGATTTGCCACCGGGCAGAACGAGTTTCTTGTCTTTGACCTCGGCGCGAGTGAGCAGCACTTCGGCATTGATGAAATCGGAAGCATAACCGGCGGGGAGTGGCGGACTTTGAGAACCGGCCATTTTCGGAGTGTCCTCACCGATGTAGTAGGCCACATCGGCCACATGGGTGCCATGCTGCAGGAGGACGCTGCTGCGACGCTGATAATCAATCCAGGACTTTGCCATGCCATACCATGTGTTATGGCGATTGAAGGCCGATCCGAACGAGGCATTGATGCCGGGCAGTCGGTCCTCCCACGGCTGATGGATATTCACGTGGAGAATGAATTGATTGATCCCATTGGCATAGGCCCAGTCGCCGAGTTTTTTGAAGTCCCGAGGGGAATGTTCGTAGGTCTGCCTGGGGCTGGTGAACGCCTCAGCCCAAACCACCGGCTTTCCGTAAATATGTGCTGCCGACGCAGCGGCCGGCACCTCGACGATTCCCTTTTTGTCACCATCGTCGATCCAGAATTCGGCGCCAATTTCCTCGGTCTGTCCTCCGTAATTCAAAAACTCGCCTGGGAATCCCCAATGCCCGAAGTTTTCCAGCCAGACCTTCATCCCATTTTCTTGAGCGACTTCGCGAAGACCACCTACATATTCGGTCGCGATCCGGTCCGCAACGAACCGCCTCAAATCCCAGAGAAAGCGGTTCGATTGCTCGGCACTTCCGACCAGGGTTCCGTAAATCGCAGGCAGGAACGGGAGAGGATCGTAGCCGTAGGTCTTCTGAAATTCTGCTTCGAATCCGTCAGTCCAGTTCTGGGGGCCAACTTCGTAACTATCGGCCACCAAGAATTTCAAGGCCTTGCGATCATTCTCCGGGAGACGCTCGAGCAGTTTGCCCGCATAGCTGTCAAAGTGATGACGGACCGCTTCCTGGCTCATTTTATCGATTTCCAGCCCGGTGGTGTCGCGGCAGGCTGGGGCGTTTTTGACCCCGGTGGGCAGGGTGCCGAATCGGGCGACGATCCATTCACCCGGCGGCACATCCCAGGTCAAAGTCCCATTGGCATCCATCTTTTTGCTGAGATTGATCACCTCCTTCGGTGCAATCGCAAGCGATGGATCCTCCAGTTCATCCTGATCGGGCCAAACGTAGAAATTGAATGGAGGCTTGGTGCCCTGGAACATTTTTAATAATGCCTTGCCGGCAAAGTCCTCGACAACAGGCGCGGAAAGGAGGCGAATTTCTCCCAACTCCGAGGGTTTCTTGAGCACGAGGCGAAAGTGACGGGCAGTGCTTGCCGGAAAGGAGACACTGATCGGAGCCAAAGGCACGGGACCCACGTTGGCATTGAGGAGACTCCGCTTCACCTCAAACGTTTTGACCGGGCGAAACTCCTGACCATCCTCGGAGGCCTGCAATTCGACCTCCACGTGATTGACCGCCTTGGCGGGTTGGATGACCAGACCGCGGGCGGTGAAAGGCTGGTCGGCATCCAGCGCAATCATCTCCACGCTTTGGTTGCTCTGGAAAACGATTTCCCCTCCAGCACCCGGGGCCGGGTAAGCCAAGACAGCGACCTCTTGAAAGTCCCCAATGTCGCCCGGCACCGCAAGAGGCCCGGAGAACGTTTGTGGACCCTTCAGCCGCAACTCCGTTCTCACGAGATACCTCATGGCCTGCGCAGGCTCCACCCATGGCCCGCCGGACATACTCCACCCCGGGGAATTGAAGAGGCCGATGTCGATCCCCAATCGTCCGCCTTCCTTTACCCCATGCTCGATATGGCTCCACCATTCATTACTCCAAGGTTTGAGTTCGGAATTCAACGGGAGCCGGCTCATGAACGTGATGAGTCCGATGTAGGCCCGCCCGATCCCGATCGCCTGCATTTGCTCGAGATCCTTCGTCAAGCCCTCCTTGGAATAATGCCCGTCCAGCCAATACCAATAACAGCCAGGCTTGGTGGACTCGGGCGGAGAAAGAAAATCGCGCTGAAGATCATCGGCCCCTGCCGTACCGGCAACGAATACCCAAAGCGCAGCCAACAAAAGCGCTCTCAGAATCCGAACAGGCACTGGCAACGATTTTCTATTCTGCAAACATTGAAGTATCACGAAATAGGAGAAGTTAGGGGAGATTTTCTTTTCACGGGGAAATCAAGTGTCGCTTTATTCGGTGCGATCAACAACCAAGAAAGTGCGTGATTTAAGATTCGTATTGCGCACAAAGGCTCACGGCCGGTTGAGGCGGTCTCCGTGAACTATCAAAGAAGCTCAGTTTGACATGATTCGTGTTCTCGTGCAACATTGGCACATGAAAACGATCACCCTGAATGATGAGGCCTATGAAAGGTTGAAATCGTGGAAGTCCGGTGACTTGGATTCCTTTTCCAAAGTGGTGATGAATGTGGTTCCCAAAAAAGGGACTGCTGCTGACATGGAGGAGGCTTTTGCGCATCTCAAGCCGCTCTCTGAACCAGAAGCAACAGCGGTCATTGCTGCCCTTGAATGGTCCAATCAGTGGGGCACTGACAAAAACACGTGGGGCTCCCAATAAGCCGGGCTTGTGCATCGTGAACGTTGACCGCGTCATCGATACCAATTTTTTGATTTCCCGTTGGAGGAAAGGGAAGAAATCTCCAGCGGCAGCCTGGCTGCTTGCCCATCCGGAGTTGTCGCTCGGGATTCCATGGATTGTGAAAGCCGAGTTTTTGAGGGGGGCCGCCGTCGCTGGACATGATCTCCATGAAGTCCGGGTATTTTTGACTCGCTATCCCACGATATGGCCGAACGAGGAATCGCTGGAAATCTATGCGAATCTCTTCGCCGTGCTCAGACAGCGCAATGCATTGATCGGCCCGCATGACCTTTGGATCGCGGTTGCTGCCCTCCAATGCCGCGTGGCTTTGGTAACCAGAAACATTGATGAGTTCGGAAAAGTTCCCGAATTGCAGGTAGAGCGGTATTGATCCTGACGCGATGCGACGGGCACACAAAAAGCCCGCCGCAACCATTATCGCAGATCAACCCATGGTTGCCATTCCAACCAAGATTCCTTTCCATTGTTCCTAACAGGGCACTCGATTCGATTATTTTTGTCGAGGGCTACCAGACTGCAAGCGTTCCAGAATGTGTCTCAGCGTCTGTGAGGTCGCCTCATCGTCCGAGCGAGAAATTGCCTCCTGAACCGTCTCGATGGCATCGGCTTGCGGGAGCTGCTTCGCGTGCATCGTGGCCGCTTCCCAATCCCCCCGTCCCAAAGAACTCATGAGGCGCACTTTCAGAGCCATCGTCTTGATATCAACTTTCGCTTCATCGGGCAGGCTATCCTGGAGGGCAAGCTCGGAAATGTTCTGCACTGTGGCGCCCGCCTTATCCCAGGCTTTTGCGTTGATCTGCTGATCCAACTGCACCGCCAACTGCTGAAATCCGATTCTTGCTCTGAGCCGGGCAATGTCTGGCGGTTCCGGGGAAAAGAGCTTGGCGGCCTGATTCAGAGCCGCTTCAGCCTCATCCCATCTTCCGGCACGATAGAGAAGTTCGATTTCATCGCCCAGCCTCAATGCCTCGCGTGTCTCCTGGGAATCAGAGACTGCCTTTTTGAGGTCAAAGGTTCCGGCCAGAACCTGATTGATGACTGACGATTCCAGCGCCATCGGATGGCCGATCCAAGCGATCTTTCCATCCTTTCCTACAAGGAATGCGACGGGAATTCCACCTACCCCCGAGGCTTTCAACCACGTTGCAGCCATCGCGCCTTTCTCCATCTGCGACTTGTCGTCCAAGGCCACGCGGTAGGTCATTTTGTCGCCCATTTTCTCGACGAAAGGTTTGACCCTGCTTTCATCCGGTTCCGAAATATTCTGGCCGATGACCACCAAGCCTTTGTCGTCATACGCAGCAGCGATTTCATTGAGGTGGGGGATGGATTCAACGCACGGCCCGCACCATGTCGCCCAGAATTCGATGAGATACGGCTTGTCCGGGGCAAACTCCGTGACCGGTTCGCCTTGAATCCATTCCCCCGCCTGGAGCGCTGGAGCAGGATCTCCGACCCCGAGGGAACCATCGCTGGGGTCGGCTGCTGATGCGGCGATACCCTCCCCCAAGACCGCGATGCAGAGAAGTGTTAAGCTCGTGGTGAATTTTATTCTTGTCAGTTTCGAAGAAGCCGTGAGCGTTGCTTTCATTTGCGATGAAATCGCCGCTTCTTAATGGGCCGGGCCGCCACCCTTGAGCCAGGTGCCGTAGCCGATGATGATGGTGGAGAGGATCAGCGTGATGATGCCGACAGCGATCAGCAGGTGGGCTTTCTTACTCGCCCCTTTCCACTCGTGCAGGATCCATCCCCACATCGTGCTAAAGATGATGATGCTGGCCATGTGCAGGGTCCATGAGGCAAACCCATACTGGCCCATCTGCGTCTCGCCCATCGTGTAAAAAAAGAATTGGAAATACCAGGTTGCCCCGGCCAGTGCGGAGAAGAAGTAGTTACCCAACCTCGGGACACGGAAGTCTTTGGGATCGATCTTTGCCGGATGATCTGCCGCCACCTCGCTCACAAGGTCCGAGGCAGGATCACCATGCTCCCCGCCGGATGCGGTGAGTCCCGCATGTTCCGGCCGGACGGTTTTGCTCAGGTATTGGTAGCCCGTGCGATTGCGAATATTCAGGGCCGCACACCAAATGAAGTTGGTGGTGAAGCCCCCCAAGAGGACGACCACCAACTTCGGCAGCCCGGTCCAAAGCTCGGAAGTGCCGGCCTCGGCGGAAACCGTGCCAATGGGTGCCGCTGCTGTCAGCGCGAAGGCGAAGCACGCGCTCATGATGCCCGAAAACATCGCAATCATGATGCCCTTGGGGAAATTGAATTCGGCAATTGTTTTTTGTTTGTCTGCCGCTGACATCTCCCGTTCCTTGGTCAGCCCGGCGAGGGCCGCAATGAAAATGCCCAACAGACAGACGCCGACGCCCGCCAGGGTGATCAGGCCGGGGAGCGTGTAGGCGATTTGGACGATATCCTCCGGCACCGGCACGGTCGGCATGAACAGCTTGAAAATGGGAGGCAGCAGCGTCCCGAATGCCGCGCAGAACCCCAAGGCGACCCCCATTCCCAGCGATAGCCCGAGGTAGCGCATGGTCAGCCCGAAAGTCAGCCCGCCGATTCCCCACAGAACCCCGAAAAAGTAGCTCCAGCCAAGGGTCGATGCCGACTGCTTGCCCAGGACCCCGAAGACGTCGTTGGTCATTAGGACTGCGAAAAACAACGGGCAGATGATCCAGGAGAAGACGCCACCCACCAGCCAGTAGGTCTCCCAGGACCATTTTTTGACCATTTTGTAAGGGACATAAAAACTCCCGGAAGCAAAGCCGCCGAGCCAGTGGAAAAGGACGCCGAGGATGGGATTCATGAGGAAAAAGGAAAACGGGTGGTGGTGATTGATGGCCGACGTTTTGTTTATCTCCGGGAAAGGACATCTCTTTCATACGTTCGCACTTCCTCGATCCAGGAATGGTCGCCCGGCACATCGTGCCGTCGGCAATGTTCCTGCCAAACGGCACCGAGTGGCAGCGTTTTTGTTTCTTCGAGGAGAGCCAGTCGGCGGGTGAAGTCGCCAGACTCTTCCGCTTCCCGGAGAAGGGTTGCCGGCTCCAGTAATGCGGCCAAGAGCGCCTTCTGGGTGCTCCGGGTGCCAATCGTCCACGCGGCGATCCGGTTGATGCTCGCATCGAAAAAATCGAGGCCGATGTGCGTGCGGCCAAGAAATCCGCCACGAACCACCTCTTCCATGATCGCTTTGGTTGGATCATCCAGAAGCACGACGTGGTCGCTGTCCCAGCGCACACCCCGACTGACATGTAGAAGCAGACGTGGCACAAACTGAAGCAACGAGGAGATTTTGTCCGCGAGACTTTCGGTCGGGTGGAAATGGCCCGCATCCAGGCAGTAGAGAAGCTGATGCCGCACGGCGTAGGCGAGATAGAATTCGTGGGAGCCGACGACATAGCTTTCCGAACCGATGCCAAAAAGCTTGCTCTCCACCGCATCCAAATTCAGGGCACGATCCACCGGCGCGGCGAGGATGGCGTCCAAGGACTCTGCCAAACGCTCACGGGGCGACTTGCGGTCAAAAGGAAGGTCTTTGGAGCCGTCGGGGATCCAGATATTGTTCACGCAAGGCGAGCTGAGCTGGCGGGCAATTTCCTCGCCGATCCTCCGGCAGGCGATGCCGTGATTAATCCAGAAATCGCGGATTCCAGGATCGGCGTGCGAGAGGGTGAGACCGCTCTCGGCGAGCGGATGGGAAAAATAGCTCGGGTTGAAGTCCATGCCCAGCCCGCGGGCTTTGCTCCAATCGATCCAGCTTTGAAAATGGGCTGCTGTGTAGGCATCGCGATCCACCCGACCGGCCGAGAGATCAGCATAACACGCATGGAGGTTAAGGCGGTGCTTCCCTGGGATGAGCGAAAGTGCCTTGTCGAGGTCGGCGCGCAGTTCGTCCAAAGTCCGCGCTTTGCCGGGATAATTGCCGGTGGCCTGAATGCCACCGCCGGAGAGCAGGCCGTGCTCGGTCTCGAAGCCTCCGACATCATCGCCCTGCCAGCAGTGCAGGGATAACGAAGTCGCGGCGATTGTGTTTAGTGCGACCTCGGTGTCGACGCCCAGCTCGCCGTATTGTTCATGTGCGAGTCCATAGAGTGCATTCGTGTTCATTGGGGGATGGGGGTTGAATCTAAGCTGCATGAGCATCCAATGTGGCCGGGCCACGTCGGAGGATCATGAAGGGTAGAAATCTTCCATATTCTGCACACATGGTGCAACGCCAGCGTTGCGCAGTATAGAATCGTGTTTACGCAATTTGGCCAAGATGCTCAGATGCATTGGTTGGGACAAGAAACAGGGAGTCCATTCCAAGCACGGCAAGATCGATTGAGAGATTTTGGGTTGCGTATTTCTCATTCAACTTCGCGCATAATGAGATTTGCAGAGTAACTCATTATGGTGGTATCTAATAACAAGTGTCTCCCCACTCCCATTACACTTTGCATTTTGCGAATCCCGGTCCAAGCGCTGCGCTCGGTCGATCAAGACCATGTCTTAATACAGAGTGTATCCTTGGAGGCACTTCGCCCGTTTTGACCCCTCCGCGACGCACAGGATTTTCCCTCATGGAGTTGCTGGTAGTTCTCGCGATCATTGGATTATTGACGGCCCTGATAACTCCTGCGATCACCGGAATCATGTCTGCCAAGGGGCTTTCGGCTGCTGCCTACACGGTGTCCGAGGTTTTGTCCCATGCAAGAACTTACGCATTGGCCAACAATACTTACGTTTGGGTTGGCATCGACGAGTCAGATCAAACCGCCAATCCCGCGACGCGCCCACAGCCTGAGGGAATTGGGCGGGTTGCAATGATGGCCGTGGCATCCAGCGATGGCACGAGAATCTATGACCCCGCGCAGGACGTGGCCTCCGATTGGCAGTCCAAGACGGCCGATGGAACGGGTCTTGTGCAGATTGGGAAGCTCATGCGCCTGGAGAACATCCACCTTGCGTCCACACTCGACCCCGGTGCTGCGGCAAGTGGAATGGTGAGGCCGGAAGTGCCCGCCTCTTTCCGAATCGGTGCATCCGCCTCCGAGTCCTCGATTGGGTTCAGCCACCCGCTTGGTTCTTCGGGTGCGGGGGCTCAATACACATTTCGCCACGTCATCGAGTTTGATCCCAATGGCTCCGCAAGAATTGTGACGGGGGGTGCTCCGATCCTGGGCCGACAGCTGGAGTTCGGTCTCCGCGCAACCAAGGGCAACACACTGGTTCCAGATGACAGCAATGCGGCTGCCGTGCATGTGGACGGACTTATCGGCACAACGACGATCTATCGGCCATGAAAATTTCCACTCGTATGCCATCATGGATGGCCTTGGCAGCCCGAGGATTTTCGCTGGTGGAAGTCGTGATAGCCATTGGAATTGTGGCTTTTGCCCTCCTGGCCGTTCTTGGGTTGCTTCCCGTCGCCCTTGGCACAAACCGGGATGCCACACAGGAAACAGAAGCCGCAAACATCGCTGCGCTGCTTGAATCGGATATTCGATCCACCTCCCGACAATTCAATCCGGATGGTAGCAGCAAATCTTCGACCGACGGCTCCCCGATTTATGGGATTCAGTTCGATGGTCGGAATGCCTCGCAGGTCGAACTCTTTTTGGACGTCGGCGGAAGCCGAAATGATGCCTCAGGCGTGGCTTACACCGATCAAACCGGCAAGTATCGGATCACGGTCCGTTTCAGCCCCGCCAGTGGGCGCAATGCCGTTCCCTTGGTCATCCTCGTCACGTGGCCTGCCCAAATGAATGCGGCGGACGCTTCGGGCAGATTTGAAATGTTGACCAGTCTGGACAGAAACTGATATGTGGATGGCCAAACAGAAGAGACTCAGGCACATTCTTCCATGCGAAGAGCGCAACTCGTCCGCATTCAGTCTGGTGGAAGTGCTGGTTGCAACCGTTGTGGTGGGTCTTCTCCTCGTGCTCATGTTGCAGATGGTGTCGAGCACCGGTCAGACGACCTCTTCCAGCCAACGGCGCATTGAATCCGACTCCGCAGGAAGGAATGTCTTCGCCGTGATGGCACGGGATTTTTCCAGAGCAGTGAAGCGTCCCGGCGCCGACTTGGATGCCATTTTTTCCAAGCAGCCGGGAAATGACAAAATATTCTTCCAGAGCGAGGGACCGGGTTACGTGTCGGCTGCCCAATCCTCGCAAGTCAGCCCGCTCTCATTGATTGGATACCGGATCAATTCGCGGTTTGAACTCGAACGTTTGGGGAAGGCGCTTCTGTGGGAAGATCCCCAGAACCAGCCTGTGTTTGTCCGGTTGAATGCGAGCGGGGCAATTCCTGAGACGACTCTCGCAGGAAATTGGCCTGCTGAACTGGGGGCGCCTCCCAACTACAACGGCACCAGCGACGATTACCAGACAATCTCCGGGGATGTTTTCCGTATGGAATTCTGTCTGATGGATCGCGACGGGAGGCTGTTTTTGCCCGATGCAAACTGGCGGCCTTGGGATGACGCCGATGGAGACGGCTTTCCGAATCTCAACGAAGTGAAGGCGATTGTCGTGACCATCGCCAGCATGGATGCAACGAGCCGGATCACCATCGAGAATATGGGGCTTGTCGCATCCGCCCTGCCAGACGTGACCACGCAGGACTTGGAGGCAGACCCCCCGGTATTGATGGCCTCGATTTGGAAAAAAGCTTTGGAGTCTCCGGGATTTTCCAGCGAAGCAGGAATATCACCGAGCCAGGCAGGCCAGATTCGAATTTACCAGCGCGTTTTCCTTCTCCATGAAAACTGATTTCCCTCCCCTCCTCCCCTTACCTCGCAGAAGCGGATTCGCTCTGGTTGTCGTTTTGGCTCTTCTCGTATTGGTCACAGGGCTGGTGTTGGCGTTTTTCTCCAGAGCAGTCAGCAACCGCCAAGTATCGGCGCACAGCGCGAATACCATTCGTGCCGAGCGACTGGCTCGGGGAGCCGTCGATACCGTCCTCGGTGACCTGAAACAAGAGATCGCCGCGGGCAGCTCTGGGGTTGTGCTCGAGATCAGTGATGGAACACTCTTTGCGACGTATGTTCCTGCCACGGCCCGCAGCGCGTTGCCGTATCCAACTGCAAGCTTGCGACCAGCCAATCTTGTCAAATGGAGCTCTGCACAGCCCTTTTTTGATTCGGCAACGGAATTTAACGGGCAGCCCGTGTTTCCAAATGCGGCTGCCCATCCGCCAAGCCAGCGCGCCTCGACAGATGCGACCACAACACCATCGAGGAATGGCCGATTTGTCAGCCCGGCCCGATGGAACCGCACACTCCTGCTGCCCAAGGCAAACCCCTCCGCGACGGATCCAACGCCAGCGGTTACGGGTGACGATTCCTTCCAGATTCCAACGTGGATCTACGTGGACCGCAATGGAGGAAATCCCCAGCAGGTCAATGCGGATGTGATCGGACGCTTCGCTTACGCTATCTATGATGCCGGAGGATTGTTAGATATGAACGTTGCAGGGTATCCCGCCGATGCCAGCGGCATGCCCGCCGAAACGCAGACGGAACCCGTTGGGCGGAAAGGAATTCTTGCCGCCGCCGATCTCACTCGCATCGGGATCTCGGCAGCCGACAGCCAGACGCTGGTGGGTTGGCGGAACCGCTCCACCTTGGATGCAGGTGCGGATCGCTATCTGGAGCTTTCTCTGGAACATCCCAATGGGCACCTCACCGTCGGCGGCAGCGGCACATCCGCGGACCGCGCCTTTCCCTCGCGACAATCGCTCATCGACTTCGTTCTCAAGCAGCTGTCCGGCGGGTCGGTGGCAGAGCGCCAGAACTACCTCCGGTATCTTGGAACAACCAGTCGTGATCTTGACGCCCCGTCATGGCTTCCCGACCCAGCGAGACCCAGGATTCTCGGAGACGCTTCCAATCCCCGAGACGCCGTGCTTTCTGCCGGCGGGAACATGGCGGTGGGACTGGATGATCAGTTCAACCCGGCACTGCCGATGGTGCGCGTGCAGCATCCGTTTGAACGCCTCAGCGGCTCCCAGGCACAGGTCCGCGAGCCGCTGGTAACGAACAGGTTTCCACTTGAAAGGCTGTCTTGGATTACAGGCGACGGCCCCAGTGCTGATCTTCCATCCTCCGACCCGCGATACAATGACAGGGGGACCGGGGAAAACATCCGGGCAGCCTTCGGCCTTGCGTGGGATAACTTGGCAAACGCCTGGAGCTATGGCGTCACTTCGTCCGGCACTCCGTTTGGGGGACGGGATCCCCAGCGCATCCTTAGACTTCAAGAAGTGGCTGCGCTGTCCGCCAGCGAAGCTCGGGAACCGGATTTTTTTGAATTAATGCAAGCGGCGATCCATGTGGGATCGCTCGGAAGGGGGTTTGCTTATTATCGGCCTCAACGAACGACCGGCCCATTCCGACAGGAGGAACGGGAGTTTGGGTGGACGGGAAACCCGAGTCCCCCCGAGTTGCGCTCCACGCAGCCCAAATACCAAGTCCTGCAGATCGGGGCCAACATGATCGATCAATATGATTCTGAAAGTTTCCCCACGGAAATTCGTCTCAATGGATTCCGATTTTTTGGTATTGAAGACTTGCCTTATTTGAACCGTATTATGATGGCAGCGCAAATTCAAGACGAGCCCGCAGCACCGAGTTTGGGGAGTTGGATAAACTATGTCGTTCCTGAGCTTTGGAATCCGCACGATACAGGTCAGCCGTCTCCGTTGCCCCCAGATTCGCCCACCCAGTTTCGAGTGACTGTTTCGCCATCGAACGCGGCAGGCGTGCTCTATAACTGGAAGGCATCCAGTCCACCCTTTGGTCCCACCAATCCACCAGGCTTCCCACAACAAGCCCAGAACCCACAGATAACATACCAGCCAGTGTCGTATGATTTTTCGGCAAATGCCTCGGACTTTCGAGAGCCGGAATTGCTCCCGTCTGGCGGCACTATCACGCCCGCTCCTCCAGCAACCCCACGGATGCAGCAGGCTATCCCGGTTGGCGCGTTTGATTTTATTTCATCAGGATCAGCGGTGAGTTGCCGAAAGACCTGGCCCAGCCCCGTAGAAACGATAGCGAATCAAACGATTCCGGCCACGTATCCCAGCACTCCCCCGGAACCAACCACGGTTGCCAACGTCAACCAGGTCAAGACCATTGGTCGCTATGACATTACTTTGGCGTATCGACGCGGCGAGCAGTGGAGAGAGTATTTCACTTATTCCGGCCTGTTCGGGAGCCAGTTCCCCGTGCGCAGAGTGAACCAGCCTTTCCCCGCAGTCTCGGTCTCACCCCTGCCCCAACAATCCCTCTGGGACCCCAGAAGTGGCCGCTTTCCAGCCAGTCGCGATGATGGTGGCGACTCGACACTTTGGAGCAATCTTCGACCCGACTTGGGTGCAGGGAGACATCGCCAAATTTTCTTTAATGCCGCAGACAATTCGCTGGTGAGCGGTTGGTGGAAGACGGGCACGCCTCAGGCGGGCGGAATCAATGCATCAACCGCCTTTCTGGGAACCGTTTCTATCAACTCAGCAAACGCAGCCAATGTAGGTGCACTCAATACCTACTATCACGATCCCGATGGGGTGGTCCGGGGCGCTGATGGAGTTTATGAGACCTCGGGAAACTACGCGGGCCAACCATTGGCGCTGAGCGCCAATGTGAGTGGCGGGCGCAACTTCAGCCGTCCCATTATCCTGAACCGCCCGTTCCGTTCCGTTGGAGAGTTGGGGTATGTCTTTCGTGACACCCCATGGAAAAGCATCGATTTCTTTACAGCAAACAGCGGCGACAGCGCCCTTTTGGATATCTTCTGCCTCAAGGAACCCACCGTCACCGGCCTGCGTGCTGGAGTGATCAATCCGAACACCCGCAACGCTGAGGTGCTTGAGGCCATGATCGCAGGCACCTTGAAGGACGAAACCCCTCTCTCGGGCACAGGCACCGCTCCCGTGCCTCTTCTGGACGCACAGAGTAACAGCCTCGCACAGGCATTGGTCACCACGACACAAACCACCCCCTTGCAAAACCGCGCTGAGCTCGTGAACCGCTTCGTCGGTTCGCCGACCGCATTTCCCCTCTCCCCGAGCAGCACCGACGATGCCATCGTCAAGCGACGTCGGGAGGCCGTCGTGCGGGCCTTGGCGGATGTATCAACAACAAGGGTATGGAATCTCATGATTGATGTCATTGCCCAGCCGGGACGAAACGTGAATGGACAATTTCTCGTCGAGGGTGAAAAACGCTACTGGGTGCATGTGGCCATCGATCGTTTCACCGGAGAAGTTCTCGAGAGAACTTCCGAACTTGTAGTCGAATGAAAGCGTTTTTTTTAATTCTACTTTTTGGGTGCTTGGTTTCGCAACTCAGCGCAGAAGAAAATGGGAAGCCAAAGACAGTGCGGGGTGAAGATGCCCTTCATCTGACAGCTGGCGATCCGGCGACATGGGCAGCAACCAGCCAGCCGGCGGAAGGAGCAAAGCCACCCGCCCCAACACGCCGCCAGCTCATCAAGAGCACGGGCAAAAGAACCGGGGAGCGCTCCATTCACGTCGTTACCTACTCGAATGGCGATGAGGAGACCTTTTGGCGCGTGCGCGGCGTCGTGGTGCTCAAGCGCTCGGGAAGCCCCACGTATTTTGTTATGCCGCATTTCAACGAGGAGCGGCCGGACATTGACTTCGGAACCTCCGATTTTCCCGAACTTCTCTGGGTTCGATCGACCAACTCTTCAGGGGTCATGGACGTCAACGGTATCAAGTGCCACGTCTTCTCCAGAGAGTCCAATCGCGAAGTTCAGGAAACCGCATTTGTTGCAATTGAGACGAAGCTTCCGCTTCGAAGAACTTTGGGAGGGCTGGTTTTTGACTATCAGGTTTCAAGCACGCCTGAGGCGATTACCTTTCCGCCTGAGCTTCTGGCTGCGGTGGAGAAATTTTTTGAAGAAAAGACAACAACCAGCCGCCCAATCTCAAAACCATGACGTTCGAAGTGGATGGTTCCCGTGCGCGAGTTGAGCTGATCCTGCACTCGCCTCGATCCGAAATCTCCGCTGCCCGGCTTTTTCAGCTTTGCTGTTTCAAGAGGGGCAGATCCGGGAAATACGATCTCAGATTTACGCCTCGGGAGGCACCTCCACCGGACCACGAAGCTCGTCCATGACCTGCTCCATGGTCATCTTGCCCCAAGGATCTCGGGCTTTCTTGCCCATGAACTTCTCGACCACCTCAGGGATGATCGGGCGCAGGAAGCCGTACTCGCGCTCGTAGACCTCGGGGTAGATCTCCCTTTGCAGGCTGGAGAAGGTCAGCCCGCGTACGCTGGCCCGCGATCTGGACTTCCTTGAGCGACTTCCGGCAACAGGTCGAATAAATGGGATCGCCGGAGACTCGGGACGGCCTCGTCAGATCCTCTTTTAGTGCGGATCGGTTTCGAAAATGCGCAAATTATATCTAGGGGTGCGCAAGAAAGATGTTGGCACATCTTCAGATTGAGAAAATGGTTCGCCCGCATTGTTCACCAAGGCACCGGAACATAACTCATTCCTATCCAGTTGGTGAATAATGCGGGCTAGTCACAATTATCAAAGTCTTCGAATTGGATAAAATCCATCTATCGACTATGTATACAAGACGAGCAATCTTCTTAGCCTGCCACCTGCTGCTTTCACAACTCGCTCTTGAAGGTGCTGAATACCATGTTTCCCTCAAGGGTGCAGATGCGAATCCGGGGAGCTTGGCAAAGCCGTTCAGGACAATTCAAAAGGCGGCGGAGATGGCCCTGCCGGGCGATACGGTAACGGTGCATGAAGGAGTGTATCGCGAGCACGTCAACCCGCCGCGCGGCGGGGCCTCCGAAGATCAGCGCATTGTTTTTCGGGCCGCTCCCGGGGCGGATGTCACCATCAAGGGCTCCGAAGTCGTCGACGGTTGGGTCAAGGAGGTCAATGACACCTGGAAGGTCGTGCTGGAAAATTCCTCATTCGGGGACTACAATCCTTACGGCGACAAGATCTCAGGAGACTGGTTCAAGCCGAAGGGTCGTGTGCACAGCCCGGGTTCCGTTCTTCTGAACGGCCACTGGCTGGTCCAGGCCAGGGATCTGGATGCCGTCATGCAGCCCGCGGACCCGGAAGCCGACGATCTTCTCTGGTTCGCCACCGTTGATGACGGGCACACCACCATTCGGGCCCAATTCAGGGATACCGACCCGAATCAGGCGTTGGTCGAAGTCACCTACCGTAGAGCTGTTTTCTATCCGGACTCTCCCGGCCGCAACTTCATCACGGTTCGCGGCTTCACCCTGGAACATGCCGCGACACCATGGGCTCCCCCGACCGCCGAGCAGGTCGGCCTCATCGGCACCCACTGGAGCAAAGGCTGGATCATTGAACACAACACGATCCGTTACTCCGCCTGCGTGGGCGTCACGCTGGGCAAATACGGGGACGAGTGGGACAACCGCTCCCAATCGGCCGATGCCTACAACCGGACCATTGAACGGGCGTTAAAGAACGGGTGGTCGAAAGAGAAGATCGGCGGGCATATGGTCAGGAACAACCACATCTCCCACTGCGAACAGGCAGGCATCGTGGGAAGCATGGGTGCGGTTTTCAGCACCATCCGCGATAATCACATCCACGATATCCACGTCCGGGCACTGTATGACGGCGCTGAGATGGCCGGAATCAAGATCCACGCTCCCATTGATGTGCTGATCCAGGACAACCATATTCATTCCGGGTATCGAGGTATTTGGCTGGACTGGATGACGCAGGGAGCACGTGTCACGGGCAATCTCCTTCACGACCACCGCGAGCCGGACCTTTTCGTGGAGGTGAACCACGGCCCCTTTGTGATCGATAACAATATCTTCCTTTCGGAAAACTTCCTTCGCGACTGGTCGAGCGGCGGCACCTACGCCCACAATCTGGCCTTCGGGACGATCGAGGTTAAGCCTCAGGTTCGCGAAACACCTTACCACAAGCCGCATTCGACCGAGATCGCCGGCCTGCACAAGACGCCCTGCGGCGACAACCGCTTCTACAACAACCTCTTTCTGGACGGGCTCAACCTGGACGTTTACGGGCGCTTTTCCGGGACGATGTCGATCGAAGGCAATGTTTTCACGGATGGCTCGGTGGAACTGAAGAAAAAGAACGATGGTTACTATCTGGTATTCGAGTCCGCCCCCGAAGAATCGAAAACCGCAGATCGAAGGCTGGTCGAAACCGAAGGCCTCGGTCTAACCCGAATTTCGAAAGCTCCTTTCCTGAATCCGGACGCTTCCAGGCTTTCCATCGATAAGGACTTCTTCGGCATGCCTCGTGACCGTGGCGATTTGAAGGCGGGTCCCTTCTCGACTTCGATACAAACGGGTTCACCGATCAAGGTATCGCCAAAAAACAAATCGAATGGAAATGGTAATTAAGCAAGCAATCACGAAACGTGTCATCGTATTCGCATCAATCGCTTTTCTTGCGCAAGGGATGGCAGAGCCGCATGCCGGCCAGCCGGAGCGGGATTCGTCGTATTTTCAAACCCGGCCATGGATCGACTATTCCGTCCTGGCGGAGGGATTCGCGAATCCACCTCAGGAAGCACGCCTCCGGGTCTGGTGGTTCTGGCATGCGGGACAGGCCACCAGGCAATCCATCCCGCAGGACCTTGAGGCGATGAAGGCAAACGGCATCGGTGGAGCCCTCATTTGCGACAACGGAGCCAAACTGGCCGATCCGCCCGGCCCGGCCTTCATGAGTGACGGATGGAAGTAGAACTTCGCCCACGCGATCCGTGAGGCCGACCGCCTCGGCATCGAGATCAGCCTCAACATCCAAAGCGGCTGCGGCGACCCGGGTCACCCGAATATGGCCTGAATGAACCCTCACCCCCAATGCCACCCCGGCGGCTACGCCGCCGAAAAGCAAATTCCTATCAGCTACCGGGAGCCGCCTAAAAAGCAATTTCTTATCAGGTCATCAGTGTTGCGTTCTTTCTTACTTCTATTACTTGAGTGTGGATTCTGGAGGAGCGAGAGTTCCCGTCTGACCCCGAGAATGTCCTTCAGCAGCCCCTTGTTCGGCGCAGATCACGGGGAAATCACAATGGAGACAACGTTTTGATTGTCGGGTGTTTGGATCCACGGCGCATGGGTGGTAAAGACGATGCGATGCTCGCCGGATAGTAGGTTGTTGGAGCCGTCATCCTGCACTGTGGTGAGTTGGGCCTCCGGGATAGGAAATTGGACGGTTTGGACCTCCTCAGCCGCCAAGTCGATTCTTTGGAAAGCAATCAGACGCGGGATGCTTGAGTCGGGCGTAAAATGGTAGCACTGCACAACCTCGACTCCGTCGCGGGAGCCGGTGTTCTGGATGTCCCACGTTACTTGCCATGAACTCCCAAGCTTTTCGCTCGTGGCCTCTGACCATGAAAATGTGGTGTAGCCGAGCCCGTAACCAAACGGAAACAGGACATCGTCCGGTGCCATGAAGCGATAGGTGCGCCCTTGCATCGAATAGTCCTCGTAGGGGGGGAGACAATCCGTGCTGCGGGGAAAAGAAACCGGGAGGCGTCCGCCTGGCCCCGCCTGTCCCAGCAGCACTGCCGCCACAGCCTCCCCTCCTGATTCGCCGGGATACCATGCATGCAGAATGGCATCGGCGTGTTCGACCAACTCCGGAATGGCAAAAGCCGCCCCGCCAAAGAGCACGACCACCAGTCGCGTCGTGCCTCCCGCCTCGCGGATCGCCCCGGCCAATTCGAGAAAGAAAGTGCGCTGGCTCTCTGGAAGCTCAATGGATTCGCGGTCGCCTTTGTGAAAGCTTTCGATGGCATCCCCTTCCTCGCCTTCGAGGTCGGGTGTGAGGCCGAGGCAGCAGATGACCGCATCGCATTTTACGGCTTCAAACGCCGCCCAGTTCGACGGGTTCGGTCGCGGACGGTCGAGCAGACAGCCCTTGCGGTAATCGAGCCGCACCCCTTCAGCAATGCGCCCCGCGAGGCCCTCCAATGGCGTGCTGATGGCACCATTGAGCGCGGAGTAATTTCCCAACATCGCCTCCACGCTGGTCGCCAAAGGACCGGTGAGGAGGATGCTGCGGCAGTCCTCCCCGAGCGGCAGACACTCGTTGCGATTCTGCAGCAGAACGATGGACTGAACTGCTGCATCGAAGGCCAATCGGCGGTGCGCATCGCAACCCACCACCGCGAGCGGAATGGCGGCGTGAGGCACGTTCTCCTCCGGATCAAAAAGCCCGAGCCGGAACCGCGTGCGGAAGAGCCGGACGAGGGCCCGGTCGAGGTCCTCCTCGCTGACCAAACCAAGCAGGGCCGCCCCCTCCAGAGCATGGCAGTATTCGTCACCGCAGTTCAGATCACAGCCATTCTTAAGCGCGAGGGCTGCCGATTCCTCCGGCGATTTCGTCACCTTGTGCCCGAGATGGAAATCCCGGATCGCCCAACAATCGGAAACCACATGACCTCGAAATCCCCAGCGTCCGCGCAGCACCTCGCTGAGTAGGAACTTGCTACCGCAGCAGGGCTCGCCATACACGGCGTTGTAGGCACCCATGAACGACTCGACGCCCTCCTCGCACAGTCGCTGAAATGCCGGAAGATACGTCTCCCAAAGGTCGCGGGTCGTCGGATCCACATTGAACTCATGGCGCAGCGCCTCCGGCCCGCTGTGCACCGCGAAATGTTTGGCACAGGCCGCGGCTTTCAAATAGCGCGGATCTTCACCCTGCAAGCCCCGCACAAAGGCGGCTCCCAGCTCGGCAGTCAGTCTCGGATCCTCACCCCATGTTTCCTGACCACGTCCCCATCTTGGGTCGCGGAAAATGTTGATATTGGGTGTCCAAAAAGTCAGCCCTTGGTATTGCTGCCGGCTGCCCTGACGGACGGCCTCATGGTGCTTGGCCCGGGCTTCATCCGAAATCGCCGAGGCCAGCTCCCTGACCAGATCCACATTCCATGTGGCAGCCATGCCGATGGCCTGCGGGAAAACCGTGGCACGTCCGTTCCTCGCCACGCCGTGCAGCGCCTCGTTCCACCAATTGTAAGCCGGGATGCCCAGGCGATCAATGGCTGGCGCGTCATAACGAAGCTGGGAGCATTTCTCGAGCAGCGAAAGCCGTCCAATCAGATCCCGGACCCGATCTTCCTCCTCCCGGCTGGTATCCTGAAAAGCAAACTGACTCATGCCGAAACCTCACCCTTCTTTTGCAGCAACTTCGCCCGAACCTCGTTGGCCTTGCGGTCGCTGAGCGGGTAGAAGATGAATGCCGCTCCTCCAATGAGCGCAATCAGAAAAGGCAAAATCGAAAATTCAATCCTCAGCCACCAGACGGCCTCCGGGGTTTGCTGGGCAGCTCCGGCGACGATGCCGGACCAGCTCAAAAGAACACCACTGAGAGCGGTGGACAGCGCAATCACCAGCTTGGTGAGGAATTGATTGATCGCACCGTAGATTCCCTCACGTCGCTCGCCGGTGTTGAGATCATCAAGATCGCAGACATCCCCGAGCATCACGTTGAACGCCAGCATCACACCAGCCCAACTGAAGGCCCAGAGGATCAGCGGGATCACCTGCAGCCAGGGATTCTCAGGGGTGTAGGTCCAGTATTTGATCGCGAAGCTTAGCGCGGTGATCGCCAAAAAGAACTTCATGAGTCGCGCCGCACCGAACCGCGCAATTAAAAAGCCTGCCACGGGCACCAGCGCGATTCCGGCCAGAGCCTGCACCGTGCCAACCTGCGCAAGCACGGTGGCCGCCCTCGGTTGGTCACCTCCAAAGATGTGGTAGATATTCACATAGGTTGCCATGGGCATGACGAGAAAGATGCCAAACATGGTGAAGATCAGCGTCCCAATGAGGAAAATGAATGGACGGTTGCGAAGTGCCAATCCGAAGGAGTGAAAAAAGCGATTCCGCTGCGTCGGCACGGCTGTGGGATTCTCCTTACAGAAAAATGTGCAGATTCCGGCCAGCCCCATGAATACCCCAAGCGCGACTCCGACGATCTGGTAGCCCGGCGGTTCCAGTTGCGCTCCGTCTCGCTGCACGACCAGCGACGCCAAGCGCGATGCCCAAGAGCCTTCGCCCGTGATCGCCTGCCAGTTCCAAAAGCACATCGCATAAATCCACGGCATGCCGAGACCGAAAACGGAGCTGACAACGGAGCGGAACGTCATCAACTTCGCTCGTTCGACGCTGTCGGCTGCGATCTCATAGCCAATGGCAATGTAGGGGATCGCAAAAACAGTGGTGGCCGTGTAATAAAGAAAGCTGGTGACCAAAAACCACCAGAAAATCGCATCCGGTCCCCACGAGGGCGAGGGCACCCAGAGCAGCGAATAGGTGGCAAATGCGGCAATCGCCCCGGCAAAAATAAAGGGTCGCCGCCGTCCCAGACGGGATTTGCAGGAGTCGCTCAGATGTCCAATAATCGGATCGGTGATCGCATCCCAAAGCCTTGGAACAGCAAGCGCCAAACCAACCTTCCATGCTTCCACTCCAAGGCCAATACTGAATATCGGCAACGCAAGCATCGGCAGCACGTTGCTCATGTAGTTGTTGGCAACGCCGCCCATCGAGTAAGCGAGACGTTCAAGAAGTTTTGGAGGGGGACGCATGAATTGGAAAGATTAAGTTGTTCCTGAGCGTGTCACAATCGTTAAGCTGCGTAATAACACATGCTCTTTGCGCACAGAAAGATTTGCGATGGAGGCAGAATTTTTCCACTGTGGGAAGAGTGACAACGCCCCGTTCCCCATTTCCCAAGACATCCTAAATATGGACTTCAACCTCGTCAACCAACTCCTCCTACCCTGCCGATGACCTGTGCCATTGCAGCAAAAATCCGGAAGGGTGCGCCTGCCCTTCTCGGATTTCGCAATGCGAATTGGATCTGGCTGGATGCGGAACCGTGCCCGCGAAATGCCATCGCGGAATTCCGCCGCAGCTTCGACCTCAAGCGGATGCCGAAGAATGCACGGGTGCTGATCAGCGCGGACTCACGATATGTCCTCTGGCTGAATGGCACGCGCATCGGCCACGGACCGCCCCGGAATTTTCCCAACCACTACGAGTTTGATCTGCACGATGTCCGCGAGTTCCTGCGCCGTGGCAAAAACACACTGCGAGTGATTGTCCAACACTGGGGGGAAGGAAACTTCCAATCGTTTGTGAGTCGGGCGGGGCTGATCTTGGAAGTTCAGGCAGGGGCCACCACATTGGCAGCGACAGACAGCACTTGGGAAGGCCGCCGCTCACCCGAATACGAAGCCGTTACGCCGCGCATTGCCTGTCAATTGCCGTTCGAGGAACAGGCCTGCGCTATTGAAGCCACCGAGCAGGAAAGAGGATGGTCTCCGGCATCTGCCATCGGCCCGGCGGGCTGCGAACCATGGGGCCAGCTCAATCCGCGCACCATTCCCCCTCTCACCGATAAACCATGGGAGTGTGTCACGGCAACCCATGCAGGAATATTTCGTGACGCTCCTCTGATCACTGCGCTGCGTGCAGGCTTGGTGCTTGCACCGGAGAACCTCTCCGCCAATGTCATCAAGGTGCAGGGCACGTTTCTCACGGCCTTGCACGTGCCTCGGGACGCAACCATTTGGATCAAATACGGAGCCATGTATAGCGGCCCCATTTCAATGCGCCTGGATGGCAAACCACTCAGCTTCAAGCAGGACACCTTCGATCTTCAAGCCGAGGTATCGGTGAAGCAAGGTGATCACGAATTGCTTGTGGACTGGAACGGAATAGCCCACGACCTCGATCTGGGAATCGCAATCGGCGGGATCCCGGGCATCAAACAGGTTCGTCCCCGGGCTGACAGTAAAGACCTTTGGTTGTTCCAACCGGGAAGTGAAGAAAAAGCCGAAAAACGCAAGAGCCGACGAAATCCAACGGAAGTCGTGGCACCATCGGAGCTGCCATCGGGGGCCGTTCCCAAGCACGACACCTACATGGCGGTGACGTGCCGGACATCGCTGCAATCGGGAACGGCAGTGCCCATTCAACTTCCCATGGAGGTCGAGATGGCGCGGTCCTCGAAGCTCTCCCAACGCTTCATTCTGGACTTCGGCCGGATGACCAATGGTTTCGTCGAGATCGATCTCGATGCGGGAAAGGACACGCTCCTGGAAGGCGCTGGCATCGAGGGGATGATGGACGGGCAGGTTCAATTCACGGAACTGGCCAACAACAGCTTCCGCTACCGTTGCCGCGAAGGCCGGCAAACGTTCACCTCCCTGCAACCGCGGGGACTCCGATTTCTCGTGCTGGATGTCAAGCCCGCTGGCCGTCCGGCAAAGATCCTCTCTGCGCGCATTCGTGTCTCCACCTATCCCTTGCGACCTCTCGGTTTCTTCCGCTGCTCGGACACCCGGATCAACCAGATCTACGAACTCTGCACCCACACCCTCCGGATGTGCTCGATGGACACCTTCGTCGATGCACCGTATGAGCAGGCGCTTTGGGTGGGGGATGCCGCCAGCATGGCGGTGCCGGTTCACAACTACGTGCAAGGAGAGCGACTCCTGCCGGAAAGATGCCTGCGGCTGGCCGCACAGTCCTTGGAGCGGACCCCGCTGGTCAACTCCCAGGTGCCCAGCGCATGGGAAAACCGATTGATCCCCAACTGGAGCTTCCTCTGGGCTCTAGGAGTGCGGGATCACTTCCGGTTCCATGGCGACCTCGAGTTTGCCCGTGAAATGCTTCCCTCAATGGAAAAGCAGTCCGGATTTGTCGAGCAGAGTCTCAATCGTGAAGGGCTCTTCGCACTAGACGAAAACGTCTGGCACTTCCTTGACTGGAACGGTTGCGAGGACGACCACATATCCTCCACAAGCCGAATCTACGCCAGCGAAAACGCCCTGGCGATAGCCTCCTTCCATGCCACCGCACAAATCGCGGATGCCCTCGGGCTCCCTGCGAAAGCAAAGAGGTGGAGCTCGCTTGCCTTGCGGCTCGCCCGCGCGACCCGAAAGTGTTTTTGGAATCCGGATGCTGGCGCTTTCTCCGAAACCCGAACCGATGCCCGGACGTCGCCAACCATCACGGCTTCCACACAAATTTGTGCACTCCTGGCCAATCTGTTTCCGGGGCGATCAGCGCGGGTGGCGTCCCGCAAAGTCATCGATCCTCCCTCCTCGTGGCTGCCAACCGGAACCCCATGGATGTGGGCGCTTGGTGCACGCTTTGCCTTGGAAACAGGAGATGCCGATTCCGTGCTGGGCACCATGCGGAAATTATGGGGAGGCATGCTGGACCGGGGTGCCACGACAGCGTGGGAAATGTTTGAAGGACGGCATCGCCCCAGTCTCCCAACCCGCTCCTGGTGCCATGCATGGTCCGCCGGGCCCGCATGGCTCCTCCCGGCCTATATTCTCGGAGCCCGCCCAGCCGAACCCGGTTGGACCCGTGCTATGATTCAACCCCTCCCGGGCGATTTGCAATGGGCCGAAGGCACCATCCCCACTCCGCATGGAGCCCTCCGCATCCGCTGGGAGAAATCCCGATCCGGCAAGCTGATCCTTGAGACCAAGCTTCCCGAAGGCATCGAGTTGCTCCGCCCGATTTCTGGGTAACAGCCTCACTGGATCGCAGGATCGAAATGTTGCATGCGACTGTATGCAACATTCGGATTGCAATCTCCACCATCGAGATCGATGATGAAAGCGTTATGTCCAAGAAACGCGCTGTGCGCCAAAAGCAGCCAATTTCGATCTACACGCTGGCAAAGGAGCTCGATGTCACGCCCGGAACGGTCAGCCGAGCACTGCGCAACCGCCCGGAGATCGGGATTGCTACCCGCTCTTCCATTCGCAAGCGGGCGGAGGAGTTGGGGTTCAAGCTTCGAAATTTCGAAACCCGTCTAACCAACATTTGCGTGGTGATCGAAACGCGACCGAAACAACGAAGCCTCTTCTCTGCCTATGTTGACTCCCTGCTTGACGGCGTTTGGCGATATTGCAGCACCAACGAAATAGAATTGTCACTTTTCGGGGAGGAACTCGATCGGCTCGAATTCTGCAACCTTGTGCGTGTTCTCGGTCGCCGGGGTGCCAACGGTGCCGTTTTCTTGAATGCCAGCCGCCGCAGCGGCTATTTTGACTCCCTCAACCAGCAGAATTTCCCCTACTGCTGCATAATGACTGCCCCCCCGAAGCGCGTCCGTGGACCATTCTTGGCGATGCATCCGGAATGGCGGAAAGAGCCACCCAGCACCTCCTCCAACACGGACACCAGCGGATTGCGTTCCTCGACAGTCTCTCAGGTTTCGATCTCGGTCCCGAGCGCCGGGCTGGTTACCTCCGCGCCATGAAAGCTGCTGGCCGACCCGACCGCGACTGCCAAATCATGTCTCAGGCGGAGTGCGGGGTGCCGCCCATTGATCCCTTCGACTTTGCCGCCCGGGCGGTTCATGCCCTGCTCGGTCGACCGCAGGCTCCCACGGCATTCATGCCCATGAGCGATGAGGAAGGCATCGCCACCATCCATCAGTTGACCATGCGCGGGCTTCGGATCCCGGAGAATATCTCCGTGCTCTCGTTCGATGACTCCCGCTTTTGCGCCTACTCCAACCCCGCTCTCACCGTCATCAGCCTGCCCTACGAAACCATCGGCGAGGAAGCCGTATCCATCGTCCACCAGAGAATCCAGGAAAACTCGGGCGATCACCTGCAACCACGCACGGTCCGAGGCGGAGAATTGCTCGTGCGCGACAGCACCGGCCCCGCACCATCAAAATGAACACGGAGTGTCAAGCTTTTCGAATCGAAGGGAATGTGGGCCTCGTGTCCATAAGGCCCGTTTTGGCTCAGGGACGCTGACTGCTGGCTTCACTGCACCGGTGGCAAAGTTACCAGCCCGGTGCTCTGGGGATTTCCGAGCTGCGCCGGCACTTCCTTCCCATGCTTGAGTTCGGCGATGGAACGCTCTGGGAGACGCTGCCAGGCGCGACCTGCGCCCCGGACGGGTGGCCCTCGTAGAGCCAGCCAGGCTCGTAGGGCATGGCCTTGAAATTGAGAGAGCGGGAGCAGCGAGCGCCGGAAGGCAACCCGGATGATCGTGATTCTGAATAAATAGCGTAAATGATACGCTGTTTATATTGATCTGAGCTACGTATTCCGATACGGATGCTGTTGCATGAAGCGGTCGTTTCAAGAAAGTCAGGCCCGGCTTTTCGCGGTTGCGGAAGCCCAAGAGGGCTTTTTTACAGCGAAGCAGGCGGAGGCGGCCGGGTTTGACCGGACCAATCACGCCTACCATGTTCGCACCGGAAAATGGATGCGCGAGTATCGCGGCATCTACCGCCTTAAACAGTATCCGCTTTCGCCGGATTCCGATCTCATTCTTTGGTCGCTTTGGTCGCGGGGTCGTGATGATGCTCCCCAAGGGGTCTATTCCCACGAAACGGCGCTCCGGATATTTGACCTTTCTGACAACATGCCAGCCAAACTGCATATGACGGTTCCGGCAAAGTTCCGCAGAGGGGCGGAGATTCCTGCAATTCTCGTCCTGCACCACGCCGACCTTGCACTGGCTGACGTGGAGGAAAGGGAAGGCTTCCGAGTCACCCGCCCGATGAGGGCGATTCTAGATCTGGTTGCCACGGGAGGGCTGTCACAAGATCTTCTGCAACAGGCTTTCGATGAGGCGAGAAATCGCGGGTTGATCACGGCAAGGGAAACGCAGAGTAACAAACTGCCAGCCTGGCTCAAGCGTGGAAAACGGGGCAGGCGATGAAGCCGCCACACCGCTACGCGACGGCTGCCGCATTCCGGATCGCCCTGGAGGTATGGCTGAAATCGCTCGCAGACGCCGAAGGTATCGATCTCCAACGCCTGCGCCGACAGGTGTCGTTTGACCGGCTGCTAGCCCAAGTTGAACACTTTGGGCCATTCTGAAGCGAATTTCGCCCGTTTATCGGCCGCCAAGCTAGGTTTTATCATGGTCAGGTGGCCTAAATGGCATGTAGTGAACCAGAGCCTATTATCAGATGCGGGAATGAGGGTGGATGATGCGGCATGTTCCTTCGACGCAATCGCCGCACTCGCAACGGGGAGGATTATGAGTGTTGGTCGCTCAAGGCGCGATACATCGTGGGCACGCCCAAGCAACAACTCAAAGGCTTCCAAGCGCAGCTGCTCGAAGAAAGTGATTGGTCGCAAGTTCAGCCCGGAGTGGAAGTCAAACTAGTCGAGCATCCCGATGGTAAAGGCAACGAACGTACGTGCTGTGTCGTTCCAGCGACCGACGAGAGAAAGAAGCCGCCATTCTCGAACAACAGCGTCAGCGTTTGCTTGCGCGTTTGCAAAAGACCGACGCATCCCTGCGCAAACGGCCTGTCCAAGATGCAGGCAAAATCGAGCGGCGCATTGGTCGCTGGCTGGGGCACTATCCCGGAGCCGAAAAACTTCTCGTTGTCAGTATTGAGCGAGATGACAAAGGCCGTGCGTGTGGATTACAGATCGAGGAGAAGCCGGGGCGAGTGGGTTGGGCCGAGCTTGCCCACGGTGCGTATTTGCTGCGGACCAACTGCACGGAACGAGATCCGGCACAATTATGGCGCTGGTATATCCAACTCACGCGGGCGGAGGAATGCTTTCGTATCAGAAAAAGCGACCTGCAAGTGCGACCGGTCTTCCATCAAAAAGCCGAGCGGGTCGATGCCCATATCCTTGTTTGCTTCCTGACGCTGGCACTGTGGCGCACCTTGGAGATGTGGATGAAAAGTAAAGCGCTGGGCGACTGTGCCCGCCAGTTGCTCAAAGAAGTGGCCACCGTGCACAGCATGGACGTGGTGCTCAAGGCGCGGCCAACCGCCCAGAGCGAAGCTCAGGAACTTCGCCTGCGGGTAGTGGCCCGTCCGGACAAAATGGTCGCTGAACTCCTCGCCCGCCTCGGCCTCGAACTGCCGCTGGCTCCAAATAGCCTGCAAAATGTAGTGCCACAAAACGGCGTTTAAAACCCGCCAATCCCGATTAATGCCACATCGGCCTTCTGAAAGTGTTCAACTTGGGTTAAACAGAAAAGTGCGGGCTGGAATCACGACTACCTCCTGTCCTTACTTAAATTTTGATGCGATTGCCCTGGGACATGGCGCTGCTCGTAAAAATGGGGCTTCTGGAAAGTGCGAAGCTGAAGGAGGCAATACAGATGACCTTCGAGCAGCGCAGCACCCATGCGGTGCCGACCTCATTACCCGATCCGCCCGAGTCATGGCGACAACCCTATGCGCAACTTGCCGGGGAGTGCGGGTTGGCGTGGACTATCGAGGAAAGTGTCCTAGCGATCGAATCCCGTTCGAACCAAATGTGAGAGGATTACCGGAAGGCGCTGGAATCAGCTTCCCTTCCGATGACTTCCACAACCTGGGTTTCGAGGTTGGACTTTTTTCTTTCCGGTCGACACTCAGCCCCGGATGGCTGCCATGGAGAGGGAGAGTCTCACGGTGAGACTTTCATGAGAGCGAAGGCAGCGAATCTGGTTTTTGAGCAAATACGGGTGGGGAGGAATTCACAAATTCGGCGTCCACCGTGCTTGGTGCATGAAAACCTCATCCATCATCGAAATAGACGTCGCCCCGCTTTACCGCGAGCTCGGCGTGAACTTGAACGAGTCCGTTATCGCATCAGGCTGCGTGGACGCCCTGCGAGCCCGTCTCACACAAACAATAACGCGCCAAATGCTTCTTGAGGCAATGCTGCAAGCAAGCAAGCCGCCAAAAAGAAACCGCCAGAAAAAATCCCCTGCCACCAGCAAGGAGGAGCAATCATGAGTGCAACTCCGGGCGATCAACGGGGTCAACGTCCCAAACGGAGATCCATCAAAGCAAAGAAGCGCACAAAAAAAATCGAAGTCAAATTGGCGGATGACGAACACTCAACCGTGCGCAAGAAGTTCGGGCGATTGGCAGCCGCCATAGCCAGAGAACACTGGCTCGGATTCCGCGTCGCCAACCCAACAACCCCGGACAATCAGCAAATCTTGACTGTGGGCGCTGCGCTCCACGCGCACCGCATGGAAGTCATGAAGCTACGCCGCCTGGTCGCCGATGCCTACGGAGACAATGCCGCCAAAATCCTCAAAGATGAAGAAACGAAATTCAACAACCTTACCCATTTATGGTTTTCACTATTTTCAACACCTCAAAAGACAAACCCGAACCAGGAGGGCTGAAATACGCCACCCGGAATCCGACGGCCCGTGTGCTGCGTGGCGATCCCGTCATCACGCAAGCGGTCATCGACGCAACCCCCGCATATGTCCGGCACCGCTATACTGCCGGCGTGGTAAGCGAGGCAAAGAAACTGGACGCAGCCCAAGAAAACTTTATTGCCGACAACTTGGAATATCACCTGCGCGGCGGCAGACCGGAAGAGGCGGTGTCCTCGTGCCTGATCGCACACAGCGACAAAGGCAAGAGTGAAATTCACTTCATCACTCCGCGCATCGATCTCCTCTGCAATAAAATTGTTGACCCCTACGTTGACCGAAGCGACCGTCATCGCTTCCGCGCTGTAACCGAACTCATCAACTTGAAGTTCGGTTTTGATAACCCACTCGACAACCGCCGCATTGAGCCCCCCTGGGAGCACATGCGGATCGCCAACGATGCCAAAGAGTTCCTGTTGAGAGTATGGCAGAAAGTTCACGCAGCGGTTGAGAAGGGCATGGTCTGCAACCGGCGGGAACTGGCAGCATTCCTTTTGTCCTCGGGTTATCAGGTGCGGTGCCAAAAACACGATGGAGGTGACCTCGCTCAGCCTGTCATCCAGTCGCCCGGCGGCAAGCAATTGCGGCTCAAAGGAAGCATCTACTACGCCCCGGATTTTGGCCAGCCAACCGTCAAAGTCATCGATCTCAGTGCCCCGAAGGCAGTCGCGCAAAGGATGGCGGAACTGGAGCGAATAATACACGAAGGACTCGAATTCCGCGCCCATTGGACGATCGGGCGTCTCTTCGGCCGGTATGCCCAGCAAGGCATCGACAAGGGCTGTGCAAGCGGGGTTTTAAAAACCCTGCTGAAAAGTCGTATGGCCGACCTTCACCGTACGGAACCCGCCCTCAGAATATTCTCAACCGGAGCGAAGCGTGACCTGAAATTCGCCATCGAAAATGGTCTGGATTTCCATTCCGTGGCACCTCTCAAGGCGAAGACAAAGCCCACAGAAATCACACTCCCTGCGACAACTCAAACTGCACAAGATGTGCCCGGTCCGCAGCCGGATCATCCGCTCACCACCAACTCCGGAACCTCTACCAAAACGCCACAGCCCAAGGTGGAGGAAACTCCTGCTCCCAAACCGGCGCAGACCCATAATCCCCGTTCGGAGGAGGTTCCCATGAAGGCCCAACCAAAACCCAAAAAGAAGCCCGCCCGTAAACCGCCGGGTGACCTCGAAATGCCACTTTAACGAAACTCATGCAACCCGAATTGCCACCCACCCGCAAGGTTAGCAAAGCCGTGCTTTCCCCAAAAAGGACAACTCCCGCCATGGAATCTCTCGTGAACCCCGAGTTCTCATGTGGAACCCTCCGGCTCGACTCCGGACAGCGCGGAGGGTGCTGCCTCTTCCATCACGGTTCGCAACATGACCTGTTCGATCCATCGGCAGCCGAGGCTCTGTCGGACCGCAGCGTCCAAGGTGGTGTGCGCAATCCTCCTTGCCTTGCCACGAATCTCCACTGGCATGACGGCCTCCGCGTGTGCAAACATGGACAGGTAGTCGCTTCGATTGAGGGGGCTCAGTCTCAACAAGGGCGCGACAAACCGGTTGGCGATTTCGACTGGAATCACGCTGGCGATGGTTTTGTGATCGACGTCGGGCACCGCGTGCTCTCCACCGGAGAACCCAATCGTGGCACCGGTCGTCTTGTCCCACAAATGCTGAAACGCCCCACCGCCAATGAGAAACGCCGACTTTGCGAGGCGGTTCTGAATAAGGTTCAGATCTTCCGACAGATCATAGTCTCCATCCTCCATATCGCATTCGAGTCGCAGGGTGCGGGGGAGTGCGCGATCCAAAAGCCCGAAAATTTCCACACGAATCGATGTCATCCATACCGAGGTGTCGCAGCCGAGCTTCTCCACCTCATCTGCAAAAATCACACAACGCTCGTTGGCCCGGATAAACGCGGCAATATCCAGCCATGTCGGCCGCGCTCCGCGCTGCGAACACCCGAGCGGAATCCACGTCGTGGCGGCACATTCCCAAAACGGAAGCCCGAGGCTTTCCGCAAGATTTTTGGCCAGGAATGTCTTTCCGCTTCCCGAGGGTCCCGCGAGAAGCCGGGTGAACCGGGGCTTCACCTGCAGCTCCTGCCAAGCATCGCTGAAAAAGGCTGCTGCGGTCGCTTTCAGTTCGTGAAAAACTTCCTTCTGATGTGGAAATACCGTTGTCATATTCTTCGGAAACCATCGCGTGGCAGATTGATGGAAACCGAGGCGCAGAGATCAATGGCCGAAACCAGATCCGCAGCATCCAGATCCATCCAAACCAAAGGATCGCAAGGGACAACCATGTGGTCACTGATTGTCAATCGGCGACCGGCGGTCCATGGTCCGCGACAACTCAGCATGCCATAAGGAACGTGAAGAACCATGTGAGTGAAAGGGTCTTGAATGAGGAGCAGATCTCCATGGATCTTCCACCCCCTGCAATATCCGATTTGAAATGGAACTCCTCTGACCACTTGGGCAACTTCGAACATTTCCCTTTCAAGCCAATGGTTCGCGATATTGGTATTTCCCGTAACCAACCCGGCTGATGTTTGGATCAATCGCGTTGGTAAGGATGTCTCCAACCTTGGCCTTGAAATTGATGTCAACGGATGCTCCGCGCAGGCGGGCGGCAGTGTTGATGATGTCGCGGCGCTGGATCGGCCGATTCGCGCCTCTCAAGATTTCGTGGACGGTATGCCGCAGGCTTCCTGCTTTTGGTGGTCGCAGTGGCTGCCGGGGGGCCGGCACGGCTCTTCCCGTGGAAGGTGCCGGCAACGCCTCTTCCTCCGGAGAAGATGGACCGACACCATTTGAACCCGGAAAATCTTCCGCCTTGGAAACAAAGATCTCTTCCTTGAACTGTCGAATCCTGGCAATCGATCCCTCCAGCTCCCGAAGTGCGGGGAGTGGAAAATTCCAGATACTCTCAATGATGGTCGTGTTGTTCATAGACTGTTTTTTGGTGGTTGATGTGCCTGATGGAAATTCATCACAACGGATTCCAGAGAAGGTTTGAGTTGATATGGCAGCGGGGTCGGGAGCTTCGCTTTATCAAGCCGGATCAGATGGGTTTCCGTTTTCCCAACCCCCGGACGGACAAAGAAGACGGTCTGGCTCGGAGGTGACGGGGCAAAGTTCTGACTGAAAACGTCCTCACCGACAAAGGATCCATTGATGAGAGCCTGGCCAAGTCCAACCGGCAAGTTGGCGGAGATATGCTTATCACCCATCACAATGAGGTCGGGAGGACGCTGCCCGGTCTGCACACACCGCATCAGCCAAAGCTGCATCTCTTTCTGGACGCCGTTCGCTGCACACGGTCCGCCCCGAAGCTGATCACCATGCAGAAGAAGAATTCGGAAATCTTCGACGTCAACCATCCGCCTCGCAGAAAAGCGCTCATCGAAGACCACATTGGGAAGGGTGGCTCCGGAAAGTGCTTGGGCCGCTTGGAAAAAGAGAGTGTCCAGTTGGCTCCAACGGCGGTCGGTTGGCATTTTTCTGGTTCCCGGCCAGCGCCCATGATTTCCTGCCACCCCGTGAACGGTCACCCGTTTTGCCAACGTTGCGATCCGGGCCAGAAATTGCACAAAGAGATGCAATGCCAAGTCGATCTGGGTGGCAATCGGCAAAGTCAGATCATCCTCCAGCGAGTGCCCCAACCTTCCGTGCACGATGTCTCCTGCGAAAAGGACCACGATTTCTTTCACGGGATGACTGTTGAAAATCCGTGCCAACTCGATTTCCAGATGGTGCAACCGGGCGACAAAAACGGCCGGGTTGTAGGCCGATGAGGATTCCGTCTCGCGAATGTCCACAACCTGCCCGATATGAGAGTCTGAAATGACCACGACAGCAAGGTCTTGAATGTCATGCTTGGTGACGATGTCCTCCCGCAAAGGCGGCACGTCGATCCGCAGTGGCAAGTCCAGAAGCCTTTGGCGAAATTCGTCGAGAATTCTCTCCTCCAGCACGTCGGTCTTGTATTCGTTTCCCAAATTGCGGATTTCCCGCCGTTCCTCACCCTTTTTGAGTTGCTCTCCCGCATGCGCCCTGAGCTGCTCAACAAGAACAGGTATCTCATCCAGGGATGAAGGATCTGAATCGCCGCAAAATTCTGTTGACGCCTCCGCACCCTCGACCCGGCGGCTGCTGTAACCGAGATTGAGGATTTTATACCTGACACTCGCCTCGGTTCTTTCCAGTAGTGCCGCGATTTCGGATGCGCCATGCCCGGCGCTGAGTAGACGGAACAGCTTGTCGATCTCCCGTTTCGACCAGACCTGGGCTTTCATTCTCCCTTTTCCTCCAAGCTGGGTAAAACATGATCGGCAGCGGCCAGCATCGCCGTGGTCGAAATAACAAGCAGGATTTCAAAAAGCTTTTCTGCATCCTGGCTGGCTTCCGGCTTGGAAAGCTCGCTCGCGAAACAGGTCATGGCCACCTGAATCGAGCCCAGTGAGGCAAGGAGGGATTCCGGGCGGTCAATGGCATCCAATGCCCGTCCGTCCAGCATCTGGATCATAGTATCGAGGTTGTGTGTCTTCATCTCATAAAGGAACACACACTCGAAGGCTGAAAATTGACGAATATTTTTGGGAGGAGGGGAAGAAGGCGGGCCCTTCGATAGCCTTTCGGCCATCGAGGGCGGTTCGCACAAGCTGGGGGATCTGGTGTAATGAGAAAGTTACATCTATCAGCGTCGGCCCCGGCATCCGCACGGGGGGTATCAACAAGCAACTTGGCCAACTCCTACATGGAGCATCAAGCCAAGCCCAAATCTCAACAGTATTTTGATCGATTCGGTATCAAGCTCGATCAATTGCTTCACCGGTTTCTCCCAAATGGGAGTCAGTCCGGATGCCTGAACGATAAGGAAGAGGACATGAGGCAGTCTGCTGCTCTTCTTCTTTTTTAAGGCTACTTGGAAAACAATCAGGAATTGCGGGACGCAGTGCGTTCCGGCAACGCTTTCCATGTCGAGGAGCAAATCAAGCGCTCGGCATGGGAAGCCATCAAGAACTGCCTCCTGAGGCATATTCGAAGTGATCAAATCCGCACCCGCAATGCAAACAAGCTGGCTGATGTGTTCATCGAGTCCGGAGACCATCAAAACGATGCGCGGAGGCGCAAGCAATTCCAGAGGCTCGTCCGCCTAGCGGTAAGTTCCCGTCGGATCTCCTCTCGGGATGCGGCGATTCTCATCAACCTGGTGGTTCGCGAGAGGAGCCGCGAGGAGGTCGCGAAGGGATACGGTATGAGCGAATCCGGGCTGAGCCGGATCGTCAGCAAAGCGAAAACGGTCCTCACTCAAGTTGCGAAGAACGCGGAAATGGAAATGTAAGGGGGCAGGCTGCCAATTCACCTGTGGCATCCCGCTACTCTTTTGTGGCGGCTTTGCGCGACTTCTTTTGGCTCTTCTGATTCTCGCGAACTCTCCTGAGCAGGCGCTCAGAGATCAGGGTTGGAAGCCCCCGCAAAGATGCCATGCGAAGGCCCTCCACGAGCTCGGGATGTGTGGTCTCGAGAGAATCCAATCCTGCTATGATCCTTTGGACCTCCTCATCCTTGCCGGATTCGGCACTCACCTGTTCCACGATTTCACAAAGCACGGTGGCGACAGATTTTCTTCGGAGCGTTGTTCTGGCTTCAGCAACGACAGCGGCATCAGCCAAGGAAATAATGAACCGTTCGGCAAGGTCGGAAAGTGGTGCCTGCCCGACACCCACATCACTAGGCTTCTCTACAGTTTCAGAATAGTCCGGGGAAGAGGCTGGCAGAAGAAACGAGGAGGGAATTCCAATGTTTTTTGATTTGCTGGATTTCCGTCGGCCGAATCGCACATTTCGATCCCTGCAATAATCGCGCAGAGCCAATCTGGCAGTCTCGGTGCTTTCGCCATCCAGTGCAAAGACCTGCAGGGCATGACTCCATGCTGCAATTCGGTGCTCTGCTGACACCATGGCAAGCAATTCGACCTGCCGACCGTGTGGGGCCACTGCTCCCATTCCTGCTTCATGGAAATCCATCGCGATCCTGGCGGAATCGATGCATTTCATCAGCTGGCTTTTGGAAATACCCGCGACAGCTTCAGCAAATTTTTCCACTGATTGGAAGTGCGCGCGCCACTGGCGGGCTTCATAGATCTCCAAGAGCACATAATTCCGCAATGCCAGCCCCATCCCAACCTTCCGGAGAACGTCGCAGTTTTCAGCAAAAAACCTGGCCTCCTCGGCCCCCAACTCGGGCCCATGCCCGGCCGCATTCTTTGCCTCCTTGAGGCGAGTGGCCAGAATGTGAAGATGCTCTGTGGAAAGTGCTCCGCGCGGAATTGTGGGCAAAAGCTCACGAAGTGGATACTCTGCCAAGGATCGGGTTCGGGAATCGTTTTTGTCTGTGCTCATGTTCAGGTAGTCTCCCCAAGCGACACATGATCCGATCTTATGGATTCCTCCCGCCTTGTACTCCCCTGGGAGGAACTGGCCACCCGGCGTGAAGTCCCGCAACACAACTGTCCGCCTGCCTTCAGAAGAAATTCCCATCAACGGGAATTTTGCCGTGAATAGAGACCGTGAATAAACGAGCCCTTAGCAAAGCTTGACTTTTTCGAATCCACAGCCATTATCAATCATAACATACTGAATATAAGCCATTTAGTCAGGCTCATAACCTGAAGGCCGCGGGTTCAAATCCCGCCCCCGCAACCATTTCATAATCAATAACTTGCCCCGAATGTAGCCGCCCATTTTTGAGGCGGTTTTTTCGTTTTTGGGGGGCTTTGATCCTAAATCCCGCAGTTCGAAGACCCGAAATCCAGAACTTACCATAAAGCTCATCCGGGTGAAGTTGCCCACGCGCCAAACCTTCTTTGACGATCTGCGCACTTTGACTCGCTACATCTGCTGTCCCTCGTGGCAGGCGCTCATGGACTTTATGATGCGGGGGCTGGAAATCGGCCCCTACGCCAAAGCAAAAATCGGCTCCTCGCCGTCTTGAATGGTTATGATTTGAGAGTGGGAGCCCGGCTTTGGGC